>NDHX01000012.1 GCA_013626165.1 bacterium Unc6 | reverse complement strand
TAAGATAGAAAATGAAAAAGAAGAGGTTCTGGAGTGTCAACCTGTAACCACATCTTGAAGCCAGGACATAAAAAAGCAATAATTTAGTTAATCAAAAAACTAAAACGAGAGGTGTGTTTTATGAAAAAAAATTATCAAGGTGTTTGTCCCATCTTTTTCTTGGGCGCTTTCTTGGGCGCGTGCACAACAATGCTGAGTGCTGGAAGCGTGCAGGCGCAAGAACCGGCACCGTTGGTTTTGGCTGAGAAGAGTAAGACCGAATACGTGATCGTTATCGGCAAAAACGCCTCGGCTGCGATTAGATATGCCGCAGAGGAGATGCGCTATTTCCTAAACAAAATGACTGGCGCAACGTATGATATTGTTTCGGATGCGATGGCGGCTCGAGACAAGGAGATCGTCATCGGAAAAACAGTGCGTTTCAGCATGGGGCAAATCCCGAAGGATTTGCGCCCCGCCGTACTGGAAGGATTTGTCATTTACAGAGACGGCTCCAAACTGGTCTTTCTTGGCAATTCCGATCGAGCGGTGCTGTATGGGGTATATGATTTCCTGGAGCAGGAATTGGGATGCCGTTTTTTGGCTGCCAATTTCAATCATGTTCCCTCCAAGCCGTCACTGTCGCTGGATTTTAAATCGCGGCGCTATGATCCACCGCTTGAAAAGCGTAATGTTGTGAATCCTCATGAAGGTGAAAAGTGGCATGAAAATGAAAAGTGGACGGTCAGAGCAAGGCTGAATGGTAATTGGTCTTGTGTGCCGATGGAGAAAAAACTGGGTGGCGCAAAATATATCGGCGCTGCAAACCACTCCTTCGGTCTTCTGGTTCCTTCGGATGTTTATTTTAAGGAACATCCCGAATATTACGCGCTGGTGGATGGTGTTCGAATAAAAACGGTTGATACGTTGCATGGCCAGTTGTGCTTGACGAACCCGGACGTCTTGTCCATATCCATTAAGACCATAAAAAAATGGATTGATGAGTACAAGAAATCTCCGAACTATAATTCAGAAAGTTTAACTTTTGTTTCCGTCGCGCCCAATGACAACCAAAATCACTGCGAATGTCCGCAATGCGAAGAGATCAACGAGGAAGAAGGGAGCAGAGGCGGGACTTTGTATCGGTTTGTAAATAGTATAGCCGAGGCCGTTAAAGTTAACTATCCAAATGACAATATCAGGATTTCCACATTGGCCTATGGCGAGACGATTGTACCGCCTAAAAAAACAGTTTTGAAAGAAAACGTCGTCGTTGTGATTGCACCTTTGGCTGTAGATTTCGCACGCATGTTGAACGACCCTTCCAGTGAGTTTAATGTCCCTGATTTCAAAAGCATGTCCGCCTGGTCAAAAATGCTTCCGGAAGGCTTCTATGTATGGAGCTATTATCTTGCCGACCATCCGAACATTAAACCTTATCCAAATTTTCCGGTTATTGATAAAAATATCAGACTGTTTAGAGAAATGGGCATGAAAGGTATGTTCGCAGAAGCTACTTATGCGGAAGCAACTGAACTGCGTGCCTTGCGGAATTATCTTCTGGCCCAATGTATGTGGCGTCCTGAAACAACAGACGGGCGAAAGGTAATCGAGGAATTCTGTCGGCTTTATTATGGGCAAGGCGCTCCGTATATTTTGGAATATATCGACTTTGTGGATAAAACGTTCAGGGAACAAAATATCCCTCTGCGACTTTCGGCTGAACCTCAAATGCAATACACAGATGCGTTCCTGTCGCAAGCGGATTCCATTTTAGAAAGAGCCGAAAACGCAGCTGAGAATGATCTATTCAAGCAACATGTGGCGAACACACGTTTGGCAGTTTGGTATTTAATGATTCGACGTGCTTTCCAAACCGAAGGTGTTGTTATGACGCTTCCGTTGGAATGGTATTTCAAAATCGATCCGAATGATGTTGGGATCAAAGAGAATTGGGCTGAACAATGTCCTAAGGACTGGGATAAAATAAAGGTAAACGATTCCTGGACAGAGCAGGGGTATGACTATCACGGTGTGGCGTGGTATGCGGTAGAATTTGAGGTTCCCGAATCACAATCGACCATGGACAAACTGTCTTTTCATTTTGGGGCAGTCGATGGCTACTGTGATGTATTTTTGAATGGAAAGCTGATTGGCAGTCAGACCGTTGAGCCGGAAAAAATGTGGAATCAACCTTTCTCTATTCCGGTTAGCAATCTGATTGCGCCGGGTAAAAATCGTCTGGTTGTCAGGGTACGCAAAGAGTTTCATGCGGCAGGGATATGGAAGCCAGTAGCCCTTATTGATGAGTCTAACGCAGTTTCTGATCGGATGAGAACGATTTGTAGGCGGTTTATGGAAAACGCACGCCGCATCGGAGCCAAGCGCTCGGGAGCCGGCATATGGGGACGGGATGATTTAGTTTTGGATTTTTTTCCGCAAATCGAAGCTCTTTTGCGTCGGCAGTTGCAGCCCGATCGTAAGCAGGGAACAAAAAGCATACAGGCTGTGTTTCTACCAAATGATCACAGGACGTACTCCGAAGTGACCGACCAGAATGGTGTTTGATGTCTGCGTTAAGCAGACAGCTGATAAAACGTGGACTATGGGGCAGTCCATCTTTTGGTCTATCCGGGATATTTTGAAAGAAACCGAAGGCACTGGTCTGAAATACAAAATGCGGGTAAGAGTCAAGGTTGACAAAAAAGGGGATATTGGAAATGCGTTTAGCTATGCGCATGCTTATTTCAATATGAATGATTGGGCGGGCGATAACGTTCAGCTAATTGCCATACCTGCACAAGCAGTAAATAATCGGGAATGGCAATGGTACGAATTGCCGGATGTTATTGAGTATCGCCCTGACGTAAGACAAATTGTCTATGTCGTAGCCGAAAATAATCCTGAAAATGTCTCGGCGATCTACGTGGACACGTTTGAATTGGTGCCTGTCACGGAAAAGTAAGAAATTTAAAGAATGCAATTTTATAACCATTTAAGGTCATTTAATAGCCCCTTCCAGCGGGGGCTCAGGTAGCATATGACCACTCATTTGGCATTGAAAGTCACCATGGCATCAACAGGAACTGACATTTTTGATGATATTTCTGGATATTTGGGATAGATGGAGGGAAAGTGGCTACAAGAGAAAACACTCCCCCTATGCCACCTGTCTGCTGTGCCGGCACAGGCAGGTAAGTGAGAGGAAGTTATTCTTATGGAGAAGTTAGGTTTTATTAATGATACTGGCAATACAGGCAGGAGGAGCACGCAACTTAAGGGCTTTCCAGTATTTCCTTTTGGAATCAGAAGACTTAATAGCCTTTCTAAGCGTAAGAGTGATATTGATAATGAAATGTAACAACTTCTTAATGAGCGTTGCAATACAAGCTAAAACCGCAAGGATACGAGCTCTTTGGACCCCCATAACTATTGGTTTATCAATAACATCAAGGTCAGTTTTAGCAGTACTATTTGTTCTTTCAGCAGAGGTTCTGATATTGTATATCTTCTTCCATCTCTTTGAACCTCTGGGTATCTCAGTGATAAGCCTTGGGTTTTTGCTTACAGGCATGTGTGTGGCAAAGCCATTGCTATTATTAAGGTATTTGCAATCAGCAATAGGCTCTGGGACTGCCTGTGGAGAAAAAAGGCATTGTTTGGCACAGATAAAGGACAACCTTTTTTCATCCTTATCATATCCATTGGGCTTGCAGGTAGCTTTGCAGGGAGCATAAGGATAACCGTTATGGTCATAACCTCTTTTGTAGAGAGCATTCTGAGTAAGGTCTTCATTTCTGGGATTGTAAGCAAAGATAGGAAGGGAGTCATTTTTTCTTGAGTAATCATAGTTATCCGTATCATCGAAACCAGAATCACCGACATCAATATGAGTTTCAAGGCATGGATGATGTCTTTTAATTTGTTCTCTTAAGGCAATGAAGAAATTACCATCATGGTGTGAGCCATCTTCTGTGAGGACAGCAATGGGCAATTCAAGGCCGGTTTCAGGTTCAACTGAAGTGGTAATTGTAGTAAGAAAACCGAAGACCCTTTCTTTCTTATTGGGATTATATTTACTTCTTCGGTATCCGACCTTAGCAGTAAGGTCAGCAGGAACTTTGGGACACTTAACATAGAAAGGATTACCCTTGAGATTAAGTTCTACTTTTGAGATATTGCTTCTTATGGGAATGAGCATGAATTTAGCCCTGGCTAAATCTTCTTCCACACCAAGCAATTTGGCTGTCTGGTCTTTTTCATTAACAAGCTCCGGGTCAAAAGGGAATAGTTTATAAGCCATGACAATGATTGAAGGAGGATGGACATTTTGAGGAAGAGAATCCACTCTCGGGCATTTAGCATAAGCCCTTCTTTCTTTGGTAAGGTCAATTTTAGAAGGATTCTCAAGGAGTTTAAGGATCTTATCTCTTTCCCTATGAATGAAGTCTTTATCAGTTACTCTTATCTCAAGACAATCCTTGCAGGCATAATTACAACCCTTATATCGGGCAGCAGTGGGAAAAAGACTGCCATCATGGGAAAGAATACGAGCAGTGATAAGGCCAAGAGCTTCTACAATCTCAACAAGGATATGGAAGATTCTATTATAAAGAGGTTCGCCAAGCCTGGCTCTGAAATTACAGAATGTTGCCGGACATGGTATATTATCCAAAGAGATACCGGCATAAGTGCGGTAGCATCTTCCATTTTCCTTGTGATGCAGCCTATTACAGAACTGAGCCATTGATGAGAAACCATCTAACCAGCGGAACATATCAAGGAGGAAGAGAGAAGGAGGGTCATAGCAAAACGGTGGAAATGGGCTATAACAGTGAGCAGTTAAACTCCGGACAAAGGAGAAGTCAATCAGGGAAGATATTAACTTTGATTTATCGTAGTAGCCCTGAGGAGAAATATTGACGAATCTTTTCTTATAGGCATAATGAGAAAGTCTCCATATAGGAGGTTTAGGGAAAGGTTTATGATGTTTCAGGTTAACCCGGACATTGATAAGGTTAAGCTTTCTTCCAACTCCGGTAAGAGAATGGGCTGTAAGATCGTTCAAGGTGACCTCCCATGTTTCCACGGGCAAGTGTGCTGTCACTTGCCCGGGAGGTTTCTTTCAACGAGGCTTTCGCCGTTTCAATATCTCAGCATTAAGTTTAGAGAGTTCATTTATAATCTCATGTGCTTTATGGTAATTCTCAACCCACTCAGTAGCATCTTTCTTCCTTGTAGGAGAAAGGTAGATGTGCCTGCTTTTGCCACCGATATGAGTAGAAAGGTAAGGAGTAATATGCTTCTGTCCTCTTTTGCATCTGCAGTTAGGTTTGCCACAGCACATGCGAAGCTCTACTACAGAGCCCTTAATAATATGCCCAAGGCTTATAAGCTGGTCTCGCAACCTTTTTCGCTTAGCGTAAAGCCCGGAAGTATCTACAGCAGCCTGAAAGTCTACCATAATCCTATACACCCTCTTGTATATAGGATTATACCACAAAGATATGATGTTTGTCAAGGGGTAAGGTGATTTTTTTAGATTTTTTTGGGTGGAGCAAAACTGAATTACAGCTCAAAAATGGGTTGAAATCGGCGGTTTGCTGAAAAAAAGCAGACGCTGGTGGGCTATTAAATGACCTTTCTATATGGGAAAAGACAGGTGAGGCTGCTACTGATATTGCTGATAGTTTTAATTTTAAAGTGCTTACAGATAGTGCAAAAAGTTTAAGAGCATTGGAATACCGGATATGAAGGTAAGAAAATATGTATCTGCACTCTAAATAGAGGGTCTATGGCAAGAATATTTTCAGATATTACAAAGGCAGTTGGCAATACACCGCTTGTCCGTTTAAAAAGAATTTCTGAAGGATTAAATATAGATATAGTGGGCAAGCTTGAATTTTATAACCATTGCAGCAGCGTAAAAGACAGGATTGCAGTTTCTATGATAGATGTGGCAGAAAAAGAAGGTCTGCTAAAGAAGGGTTCTATTGTAGTTGAGCCTACAAACGGTAATACCGGAATTGCCCTTGCTTTTGTTTGTGCTGTTAGGGGATATAGACTTATACTTACTATGCCTGAGACTATGAGCTTTGAAAGAAGAAAGCTATTAAAGATATTTGGAAGTGAACCTGTTCTTACCCCCGGGGAAAAAGGAATGAAAGGGCTGTAGAAAAAGCAGAAGAGATTGTCAATAAAACAAAAAATTCTTTTATACCTCAGCAGTTTAAAAATCCTGCAAACCCTGCAATACATAGAATAACAACTGCACAGGAGATATGGAATGATACAGATAGAAAGATTGATATGTTTGTTGCAGGCGTTGGGACAGGTGGCACGCTTACAGGTGCGGGTGAGGTTTTAAAATCAAAAAACCTTCTCTTAAATGTATAGCAGTTGAACCTGCAACATCTGCTGTTCTTTCAGGAGGTAAACCAGGTCCCCATAAAATACAGGGCATTGGTGCAGGATCTGTTCCGGATATATTAAACAAAAACATAATTGATGAGATAATTCCTGTTTCAAATGAGGATGCAATAAAAACATCAAGACTGCTTGCAAGAAAGGAAGGAATATTCTGTGGCATATCATCCAGGTGCTGCTGTGTGGGCCTGTTTAGAGATTGCAAAAAGAAATGAAAGCAAAGGCAAGACAATGGTTGTGATATTTCCTGATGCGGGCGAAAGGTATCTTACCACTGAATTGTTTCTTGAAGAAGAAATTTAGGAGGGCTCAATGGCAAAAACAATTACCGAAATAAATGAAAAGATAAGAAAAGGGCAGGCAGTTATAGTAACTGCTGAGGAGATGATAGATATTGTTGGCGAAAAAGGTGCATCAAAAGCAGCACAAAAAGTTGATGTTGTGACAACAGGGACATTTGGTCCTATGTGTTCATCGGGTGCATACTTTAATATAGGACATTCAAAACCAAGGATAAAGATCGGAGGAGGAGAAGCCACTATTAATAATGTTCCTGTATATGCCGGTTTTGCTGCTGTTGATATACTGATAGGTGCAACTGCTCTTCCCAGAGATGATCCTAAAAACAGCATTTATCCGGGTGAATTTAAGTACGGGGGAGGTCATATAATACACGACCTTGTTGCAGGAAAAGATCTTAAACTCGTAGTTGGCACCTACGGGACAGACTGTTATCCTAATAAACACCTTGAAACATTTATAAACATAAAAGACTTAAATGAGGCCGTTCTTTTTAATCCAAGAAATTGTTATCAAAATTATAATGTTGCAGTAAATCTTTCTTCTGACAGAACAATATATACATATATGGGTATATTAAAGCCAAATCTTGGGAATGCCAATTATTGCAGCGCAGGACAGCTTTCACCCTTGTTAAAAGATCCTCATTACAGAACAATCGGTATTGGAACAAAGATATTCCTTGGCGGGGGAACAGGGTATGTTGTATGGCAGGGCACGCAGCATAACCCGACGGTGAAGAGAAAAGAAAACGGTGTTCCACAGGCCCCTGCAGGAACAATTGCTGTTATGGGTGACTTAAAACAGATGAGTCCGGATTGGTTAATCGGAGCATCTTTTGTAGGATATGGCGTAAGTCTTAGTGTTGGGATAGGAATACCGATACCTGTATTAGATGAAGGGGTTGCAAAGACAACTGCTATAAAAGATGAAGCAATATGGACACAGATTGTTGATTATAGTAAGAACTATCCTGAGTGTGTGCCCGGAAGTTTGGGTGAGGTAAATTACAAACAGCTAAGAAGCGGAAAAATCATAGTTCAAGGAAAAGAGGTTCCTACCGCATCTTTCTCAAGTTATGCAAAGGCAAAACAGATTGCAAACATCTTGAAAGAATGGATAAGAAAAGGTGAATTTCTTCTTACAGAATCGGTTCAGAAACTTCCCGATGCTAGCAGCGGTATAACATTTAAGATGCTGAAAGAAAGACCGATAAGATAACTGATTATATATATAGGAATTTCAGTAAATTCCTGCATAATGGTTAGGGGGTCTAATTATATGCTTTGTTATAATTACAATTGGTGGAATGGTTAAGGTTCAGGCCTTCAACGCCTGCTTGCTATCTGTCTTCTTGTCACAGGCGGGACTAGGCTCGGGGCGGATATTTATTTATAAGTATTGTTTTGAGCATATAGTTTTAAACACACAGTTAGGGCATTCTTTTTCAGGATTTTGTGTCGGATAAAAGTCAATACCAGGTTGAAGGATTTCTTCAATGAGCTGGGATATTGCTTCTTTGTATTGTTGAAAAATTTGCTCTCGGATACTTCTGACTTGTTTATTTTCAAACAGCATTTTTTCTTCTATATCTGCTCTTGATAATTCAACAAGCAGACTGTTTATGTTTTCAATATTATGTATTTTATTATTTTCCAAAAACAGAAATATGTAAAATGGAAGTTGAATAGAATTAAGTGTTTTTGCCCAAGTTTCTCTTTCTGTAATTGAAAATTTTTTGTTTGGTATTTTAACAGTCGAACCTGTCTTATAATCAATGATAAATATAGCATTATCTCTTCTGTCAACCCTGTCAATCTTTCCTTTCAGGGTTATGGTTTTAGAGTTTATTTTTATACCTGCATAATATAGTTTTTCACATTCCTGGATAACTATTTTTTCTTTACCGCTTTGGACATATTTTAGATAGTCTGTCATTCTTTTTTTAATCTGCATCTTTATCAAATACAGCCTTCCTTCTATGGATTTTCCATATTCTTCTTCAAATACAATATCTGTAATCTGTTGGATTTGTTTATAATCTTCTTCTCCTATCACAAGGGGCTTTAACTTTCTTGGTGTGAAGAATATATTTAATATCCTGTGAACCGCTGAACCTATATGTTTCTTCTCTATTTCTCCTATTATTTCTTTCTCTGAAATCTTTAAAATATATTGATAGAAGAATTGGACAGGGCAGTGAAGATATGTATCAATTGAGGATGGGGAAAACTTAAAATTAAGAAGAAAGTCAATATAATCCTTGTTTTTTTTGATTGGCTCTGTGTTTTTCTGACTAAACTGAACAGGAAGAAATATATCTTTACAGTTTGCAACCTCTATACTTTGGGCTTGTTTTTGTATATTCCAGATTATCTGTTCTACAAATCTGCTTTTTTCTTTGTCTTTATTTTCAATATAAAATATATGGACATTTTTTGAAGACAGTATGAGTGTGTCAAGATAATGTTTTGAGATTATTTCCCTTTGCTCATATGTCGGAAGCCCGAGATACTTTCTTATACTATGTGTAAGTATTGTGTCTTCTTTTTTCGTATCCGGAATTACTCCTTCATTTACATCAAGTATGTAGACATTTTCAAATTTTATATTTCTCGTTTCAAGAAAACCGAGAACCTGAAGTCCTTCAAGCGGTGTTCCCTCAAACGGAATATTTATTGTTTTTATATAATTTTCAAGAAGGTTAAAATAACCCTCAATATACGAAAATTTTTCTTCTGATAAAAGATTTATTTTTAAGTCTTCTAATGCTTCTATGGCTGTCTTTATAAACTCAACAGCATAGGGGTGATAATTTATAGGACTTTGTTTGGATATAAAATATATCAGGCTTTGAATTTTTTCTGAAAAGTCCCTGATATTGACTATTCTAAAAAATGGTTTTAGTGCGGTTGAATGTATTTCCCGTAGATGTTTTTTAATATCTTCATATTCTATCTCTTTTATTAATGCATTTTTAATCTTCTCATAGCTGGTTTTGAGAATCTTTTCATCATTTTCTATGCTATCCAATCCTATGAACCTGTTTCCATTATCTATAAGGCAATCTTCTATTGTATGGAATATTATACGAGAAGCGGTGCTTGACTGTTTCAGGTATATGTTTTTTATATATGGATGCAGTACAAAAAGAAGATACTGCGGAACAAATACCTGTTCTTCTTTTCCCTTGGAAGTCTGTTCTATACGAACAGACTGCATTGTTTGTATTGTGTTTTTTAAGATATTCAACAGAAGAAACAGAGGTGTTCTAAAAAGAGGGTATCCCATTGATATGTTGTGTTTTATTCCACCCGGCAGAAGAACATACTGCAAAAGAGGAAAAAGTGTTTGCACAGAAGGGATACATATCACATCAGAGGGGGCACCCTGCCTGTCGGCGGAGGGGTAAGATTTTTGGCTAAAATGTTTTTTAAGCTCAAATATCTGTGAATGGACATCAAATGCCCTGTAAAAATGGAATACCGGTTCTGTATCGTTTGTGTCTGAAATGTAACCAGATTCAGCCACCTTAAACATTTTTCCTAATGACTCTGATTTTTGGAATATAAAAGTTGAATTATCCAGTGTTTTTATTTTATCAAAGATGGTCTTTTCACAATCTGTAAGTGCAAAAAATCCTGCAAATATTATATTTTTAAATCTTTTTAAAAGAGCGGGCTGAATTTGTTCTGAAATCTCTTTATACTTAAAAGACCTTGTTGCTTTTTTATTCTCCAGGATGTATTGATAAAATTTTTCATAGCAGGCTGAAAAATTTCCGAACCTTTCTTTTATCTGTTCAGGAAATGTTTCATCCAGTATGGTCTCTATTTCTCTTATCTTTCGGGTTTTTGTATTTTCAATATACATCTGTTCAAAATCTGAAAATATCTTAAATCCCCATGGTATAAAAGATTCAATTGTGTTTTCACCTTTCATGCCAAAAGGTTGTATTTTTAAGATGATTGATATAGCGTCAAGGGGTGTTATATCTTGAAACCCTGGTCCTATTTTTTTGAAAGCATCCTCTATAAACTCATCCATTGAAAATATGGTTTGAGGTGAAACATCCCCTTTTTGTAGAAGCGTTTTTCTTAGGAAATGGCCCGGCCTTTTGCCCGGAAATACCACAAGACTTTCAAAGTGTTTGTCTTTCAGTATAATATCTGCTGTATATTCAATCAGATTATACGAGGGTGTTAAGATTATGTTTTTATGCTCTTTGTCCATTTTCATACTCGTCAAATATACTTAAAAAAGCATCCGCCTTTGTAGATTTTATAACTATGTTGTATAATTCATCTTTTGCCCTTGTTGTTGCCACATATAGTGTGTTTAAAAATTGGATTCTATCTTCTGTTTGTTTTTCTTTATAGATAGATTCAAGAACAGGAGATTTTTTAGCAAAACTGTTGTTTATATAGTGGACACTTATTGCATTTTCTGTTTTTTTAAAGTAGATTGCATCCCGTTGTCTTTGTTTGCTGTATATAAGATTTATTACAACGGGGAAATCCAGACCTTTTGATTTATGAAAGGTCATAACCCTTATTGCATCTATATAATCCGGAAGCGTAATATCAAGGATGGCTTCTTCTTGACTCTGTCTGCCCTCTATTATTTTTAATAGTTCATTTATACTGTTTTTCCCTTTCCCCTCAATTGTATTTATTGCTTCAAGGTATTTCATAAGAAAACCGGTCTGGTCTTCAAAAATTTCAAGTACTTCAAATTTATAAAAGATAAGCCAGATAAGATCGTATGGGGGAAGAAAGCCCACATTCTTAAAAAGCACATCAAAATATTTGTTCCATACATCTTTAAATAAATTACTTTCTCTAAACAGGACATACAGGTATTCAGATTTTTTTTTGTCTTTTGAATCAAAAAGGAATTTCAGAACATCATCTCCGACTGTTTTTGTTTTTTTAACAAATATATCACCCAAAATAAAAGTGGCAAATGAAAGGTCATCGGTTGGTTTATCAAGAAATTTTAAAAGGCTTGTTATTTCCATTATGATTTTTCTTTTTCTTATATCCAGAGAGCTGTAAGAACAGGAGGGAATCTGTTTATTCTGTAGCCATTCAAGTATTGTTTCAACATCTGTATTGGTATTTGAAAGTATTGCAATATTCCTATAACTATGCCTTTTTTTAATATCTTCAATTAAACCATAAAGCACATCTTTTTCCGTAGAGATTTCCTTTTCCTCTTTGATAATTTTTGTAAGAACATATCCTTTGTTCTTTTTTTCTTCAAGCGGATACTGGGTATATGTTGTAAGATTTGTTCTATCATCTTCTATGTATTGTTTTAATTTGTTTTTAAACAAATTTTCTACATATTGAACAATTACACTTCCACTTCTAAAATTTTTTTCAAGGTCTTTAACCCGGCATTTATTTGAGATGTTGGTAAGATATTTGTAGTGTTGAGAATTGTTATTGATGGTGTTTATAAACTCTGACATTATTCTGTAATCGGCATTTCTAAACATATATATTGCCTGTTTTAGGTCGCCCACTGCAAAAAGTGAGCCGCCCCGGGAAAGTCCTTCTTCTATAAGCGGTGTTATATTTTTCCACTGGATAATATCCGTGTCCTGAAATTCATCTATCATAAAATGATAAAGATAATCTCCAAGCCCAAAATATACCATTGGAACAGTATCTTTTTTTATATAATCAGAAAGCATCTTGTTTATATCGCTTATATATATCCATCCTCTTTCTAATTTGATCTTTAGAAGCCTTTCCTTAAAATTTTTATATAGCCTTAAATACGGTTGGTATCTGGCAATGGAAAGATATTCGGCAATTTCTTTTAAGTCTTCATTTATTGATTCCCATTTGACTTTTGCTTGTTCATATATTGGGCTTGTTGTTTTTTTAACAGGCATTGTCCGTTCTGAAAATGTTTTTGACATAAGAGCCTGAAGGTTTTTTTCCTCTATTATTTTTTTATAATCTTCTGGATTATGGGAGGATTTTATAAGAGAAGGATTGTTTATAAGATTTTCTACAAGTTCAAATTTTTTTACAAACCTGTCAAAGGCGTTATCGGGCTTTGGGTTTTGTCTTTCAACCGTTATTTCCCCAAGATTTTTAGCCTCTTCTTCTAAAAGTGTATTGAATATCTTGGTTATTTTAAAAACAGGATCCCACACAAATGTATTTTTTTCTATAAGATTAATAACAGAAAGAAAATCTTCAAAATCTTTTTTAATTTGTGATTCTTCAGACCCAACAACCTCTTTTAAGATTAATGAAAGTGTATAGTCTATCAGTTCAAAATAAGAGGTTGTAATTTCAACCGATGGTGGAAGTCCGATATCAAAAGTGCAACAGTTAAGCACCCTGTTCATAAAACTATCTATTGTTTGAATTCTAAAATCCGAGTATCTATTAAGTATATTTTCAACTGTATCCGATGCTTTTTTTGATAGGTCTTCTTTTATTTGAACAATTTCAAGAATCTCCGGGTCTTTTTTATCGGATATAGCAATATTTTTAAGTTTTTTCAATATTTTTTGTTTCATTTCAAGTGCCGCATTGTTTGTAAATGTAATTGCAAGTATACTGGATATGTCATTGTGTGCGATATTATCTGAAAGGATATACTGAAGATAACGAAGCACAAGTGTATGTGTTTTTCCTGAACCAGCAGAGGCCTGAATAAGAAGTATATCAGGGAATCTCAAAAATTTATCTTTTTCCAATATCGCCATATTTTTATTATATTCTTTATTTTAAAAAAATACTATGCATTTTTCCTCATCTTTGCAAAAGACAAGTTAAGAACTTAAAACCCTGCCATACACACTGGCGAGAAGTCCTGTCACCTATCACCTGTTTTCTCAACCTTAACCTTATAATCTCTTCTCATTCCTAATATGAGATTGTTGAAAAACCCCAACAATCTCTGATTACGCAGATTGAAACGGATTACACAGATTAAACTCCGACGACAAAATCGGTGTAATCTTTCAAAAATCTGTGTAATCAAGACCGTTGATGACTTTTAGCGAAGCGTCAACGGTCTAAATATGTATTTTTATGAGTTGACAGGTATAATAATTGATTTTATAATGTAGTGGAAGGACCATTATGGGATTTATAGAAAAAATAATCTACGGTAATAAAAATTAAATTGGTTATAACTGTAAGCGTTTTGATATTTGTAGCATTTTTCTTGTGGTGTGCATCGTTTGATAAAGTATATTATATCTTAAAAAATGGTCCTCAACTTAATAATCAGTCTGTTCGTATAACAGGCATAGTAAAAGATAGTATATCTATACCGTTTGTCGGAAATATCTACAGAATAAGCTACGGAACAGAACAGATATGGATTATAAGCAGAAATGACTCTTCAGTTGAAGGTGTGGTAAGTGTGGGCGGGATTGTTAAAAATGGTATAGACTCGATTCTTAAGTCGGACCTTTTACCGCCAGCAGTAGAACCTATAAAAGCATATATTAAAACAGATACCCCTTTTATTATTGAAAATTCAAGAGAAGGGCTGGTGCAGAGTTTCAGGTTCACATTTGCGAAGAGGCAGATAAGATAGATGTCTATTATATTTATTGCAGATGGTTATAATATATTGCACAAAATAAAAGAATGCGAAAATATTTCACTGGAGCAGGGAAGAAGATTGGTTATCCAGAGGCTTAAAAATTGTGCCGGAAGCGAAAGAAACAGGTTAGTAGTTGTTTTTGATGGCAAAAGCGGCGTAATAGGAATAGAAAGACATAGTGGTTGCAGTGTTATATTTTCAAGAGATGAGCCAGCAGATAATGTTATAAAAAAGCTTGTGAACAAAGGCAATCCAAAACAGATGGTATTTATAACAGATGATATTGCAATAAGAGAATTTGTAAAAAAAAGCGGAGCCAGGGTTGTAGGTGTTCAGGAATTCCTTTCGCAAAGAACAAAACAAAAATCTCCTCTACATATAGGCGGAACAGAAAAAACCACTGATACTGATAAGGTGAACATAAACACGCCTTTGGGTTATAAAATAACTGAAGAATTTAAAAAATTATGGGTAGAAAAAGTGTAAAGTAGATAACATGGTTTATTGTTACAATTGATACTTTTGTAATAGGATGTTAGAATACCTAACTCTGCAGGGGCTTATCGCATAACCCCGATACAACATCTGCCTACCGCAGGCAGGAGGCCTTGGAATAAAAACAGGCAACTGGTGCTCCGGGCAAACAAGGAGGAGGTGATTAAAGATTTCTAGTTTTATAAGGATTAACACACAAATAAGGGCACTTCAGATTCGTCTTATAGGTGCAAATGGTGAGCAGATTGGTATTGTTACGTTATCAGAAGGATTAAGAATGGCAAGAGAACAAGGTCTTGACTTGGTTGAGGTTGCTCCCAATGCAACACCCCCTGTTTGCAGGGTAATGGATTTTAAAAAGTTTAAATACGAGCAGGAGAAAAGAACAAGAGAGGCAAAAAAGAAACAACACTCTTCTGATGTAAAAGAGATAAAAATCAGGCCAAAGATTGCAGAACATGATTATCTTGTAAAACTTAAATATATGGAAGGTTTTATAAAAAAGGGCAAAAGAGTGAAGATAACAATGACTTTCAGAGGTAGAGAAATGATACATATGGAAAAAGGGCGGTTAACTCTTGACAGGTTTATCCAGGATTCTTCCGGGTGGACTGGAATTGAAAAAGCACCTGTTCAGGATGGTAGGAATATAGTTGTTGTTTTAAAACCCAAATAAGGGGGGATTTAATTGAAAAAATTAAAAACTGTAAAAGCAGCTGCTAAAAGGTTTCGCATTACTGCAAGGGGGAAGATTATTCATAGCAGGTCCGGGCACAGACATCTTTTAATATCAAAAAATAGAAAAAGAAAGAGAAAAATTTCCGGTGTAAAACAGATAAGCAATGTTGAGAAAAAACGGATTCTTTCATTGCTACCATATTAATCAATACTATGTAAATAAAATTTGGAGGATAAAATGTCAAGAGTAAAAACAAATGTAGCAAGACTAAAAAGACGAAAAAGACTTTTGAAAAGTATGAAAGGTGCATATCTTGGAAGGTCCAAACATTACAGGCATGCACTCCAAACAAAAAGAAGGGCCCTTGTTTATGCCACAAGAGATAGAAAGGTAAAAAAAAGAGATTTCAGGCAAAAGTGGATAGTTGCCTTAAATGCCGCATGCAGGGCGAATAATATTATGTATAGTAGTTTTATAAACGGACTTAAAAAAGCAAAGGTTGAATTAGATAGGAGGGTCCTTGCCCAGATAGCACTAAACGACCCCTCTTCATTTACAGAGTTAACAAAAACTGCGACATCTGCAAAGATATGACCATTGGTATTGATAAAATAAGAGAGTCTGCATTGCTTGAAGTAGAGTCTGCAAAAAATATAAAAGAGTTAGAAAAGATAAAGATAAAATATCTTGGCAGAAAAGGTGTTATTTCTGAAATGCTAACAGGTATCGGTAATCTTCCGGTTGAAGAAAGACCTGTTATTGGAAAAGCAATAAATATCTGGCGCAAGCAATTAGAACAAACTATCAATGATAAATTATCCGCTCTTCGGCACGATGAAGAAAAACCTTTCATAGATATCTCAATGCCGGTTGTAGGTTTTCAGGGAAGTGTCCATCCACTGTCAAAGGTTATAGATGAAATATGCGATATTTTCATAAGAATGGGCTTTTCTGTTATAGAAGGTCCCGAGGTAGAATCTGAAAAATATAATTTTACAATGCTTAATATCCCCAAGAACCATCCCTCAAGAGATGCCTTTGATACATTCTATCTTGATATTCCCGCGCCTGATAAAGAAAATAATCTTTTATTAAGAAGTCAGACCTCAACTGTTCAGGGAAGGGTGATGGAAAAAATAAAACCTCCCCTGAGGGTTGTATCTCCGGGAAGGGTCTACAGGCCTGATGCAGTAGATGCAACCCATTCTTTTATGTTCCATCAGATAGAGGGGTTTTTTGTGGATAGAAATGTGCGGTTCACAGATTTAAAGGCAGTTATAGAGGTTTTTCTTAAATCACTTTTTGGAAAAGAGGTAAAAACAAGATTTATTCCACACTATTTCCCTTTCACAGAACCCAGTGCGGAGGTTGAGATGTCCTGTATATTTTGTTCGGGAAAAGGTTGTGGTGTATGTAACGGAAGCGGATGGAAAGAAATACTTGGTTGTGGAATGATACACCAAAATGTTTTTCAAAATGTTGGCTATTCAAAGGCAAGGTTTACCGGTTTTGCATTCGGTATGGGGGTTGAAAGAATTGCGATGCTTAAATACCTTATTCCCGATATAAGATTGTTTTTTGAAAATGATATAAGATTTTTAAGACAATTTTAAAACATGAATATCTCATATAACTGGTTAAAAGATTATATTGAATTTAACTGGACAGCTGATGAGCTTGCAAAAAGGCTTACCTCTTGCGGTTTAAAAGTAGAAAAGGTAGAAAGCCTACCTATGTTTGGAGATTTTTTACTTGAAGCAGAGGTTACAACAAACAGGGCAGACTGTTTAAGTATGGTCGGTGTTGCAAGAGAGGTAGCAACGGTTTTGGGCAAAACAATAAAAGACCCTGTCAAAGAAGCAACCCTTCGGTGGGAAACACTTAAAATATCCAAGCAAGAAACCCTGTCTGTGGATATATCTTCAAAAGAATCCTGCCACAGGTATACGGGTCAAATTATTAAAAATGTCCAGGTTGCAAAATCCCCTGAGTGGCTTATTAAGAGAATAACATCTGTGGGTTTAAGGGCTATAAACAATATTGTTGACATAACAAACTTTGTTTTAATGGAAACAGGACAACCCCTCCATGCCTTTGATTCTGACCTTATACAGGGTAATTCCATTTATGTAAGGTTTGCAAAAGAAGGTGAGACGATAAAAACACTTGACGGTATTGAGAGAAAACTTTCAAACAATTTTCTTGTTATTGCAGATAAAAATACACCCCTTGCACTTGCTGGCATTATCGGAGGAACAGGCTCTGAGGTTACAGAAAATACAAAAAATGTGTTTCTTGAAAGTGCGATGTTTAATCCTGTTTTAATAAGAAACACAGGAAGGTCCATAGGGCTTTCAACAGATTCTTCATACAGGTTTGAAAGAGGGGTTGACCCAGGTTGTGTTCTTGGTGGCTTAAGAAGGGCTGCTCTTTTGATATCTGAGATTGCAGGTGGAAAGATTGTTGGAAAAACATTGGATGAAGGGAAAAAACCTTTAAAACCAAAAAAAATATTATTTAATTGCAAGTGGGCAGGCAATTTTCTTGGGAAAAATATTAAACCTCAGTCTGCAAGAAAGATATTCAAAGGGCTTGGTTTTGATATAAAAACAGTATCAAGAGAAAAACTGTATGTAAGCATTCCCCCAAGAAGGCAGGATATCTACACGGCACAGGGCCTTTGTGAAGAGGTTGCCCGCATATCGGGATATGATATCTTCAAATCAACACTTCCTGTAACAAATTTTAGAGACACCTTGTCGGTTGAAAAAATATCAATTGTAAGACAGGATACACTTTTATCAGGAGATGAAGATTACGTCTTTCTTAAAAACATAAGAATATATTTATCCGATATAGGATTATATGAGGCTTATACATATTCACTTCATAGCCTTCAAACAGTTCAGAATTGTGGCATTGATAAAAACATTGTTGTTTCTGTATTAAACCCTTTAAGTTCCGAACAGGGGGTTTTAAGACCTACGATAATACCGGGTATACTGTCAGGAGTATCAAGAAACCTTAACAGAGGAATTGAAGGTGTAAGGTTGTTTGAGGTGGGGCACTGTTATATTAAAGACGATGGTTATATAAAAAAGGTTGAAAAGATTTGTATTGGAGTTTCCGGTAGGACACAAAAAAACTGGAAAGAAAAGCAAAGACAGATTGATATATTTGATTTAAAAGGTATCCTTATTTCTTTGCTCGGATACTTAAAAATAGAAAATATCAATTTTACAAAATCCGAATTTCACATGTTTGAAGAAGAAATGTGTTGGAATATTGAACACGGCGGCAAACATCTCGGGTATTTAGGTAGGGTAAAAAAAAGCGTGGCCTGTTTATTTCAGATAGATATTGATGTATGGATGGTAGAATTAGACATAGATTCAATAAAAAGCAACATCAACAAAAACATTGTATTTACCGAACTTCCCAAATATCCTTCTGTTACAAGAGACATTTCATTTGTTATAGATAAAAAAATAGCAGTTCAGGATGTAACAGAGTGTGTAAAAAAAAACGCAAACGATTTTATAGAAAATGTATTCGTATTTGATGAATATAAGGGAAAACAGGTATTTGGAAAGAAAAAAAGTCTTGCCCTTTCAATAGTATATCGTTCAAAAAACAAAACACTTACCGACAAAGAGGTGGATGATATGCATAACGGCGTAAAAGATAACATTGTTAAACAATTAGGTGTTCAGATAAGATAAAGGAAAAATATGGCACTTGATATCGTATCAAAAATACAGGAAGCAGAAAATAAAGCAGACCAGATAATCTCATCTGCCCACAGGGAAGCGCACAGAAGAATTACATCTTCAAAACAAAAAGCAAAACAGGCCATAGAAGAAGCAATTATAGATGCCGAAAAAGAAGCAGAAAAAATATCAATCCAGATTGATGAGGAAGGTAAAAAAGAAATTGAAAAGATAAAACAAAAGATACAGAATCAGATAAAAGAAATCAATACATCTGCAAATAGAAATAAAAAAAAAGCAGTTGAGTTCATAATCAGTGAATTAGTGAACCTTTAGATCCTTTGAGCGGTTGCAAAAACCTCATAGAACGGATGACTGGTAACAGGCAACTGGAATAAGATGGATAAGGATAGGATAATTAAAAATTTTTCACGGTATGCAGCCTTTTATGATAAGTATGCAAATATACAGTATTGTGCAGGTCAAAAACTTTTAAGGCTTGTAAATGGTTTTTGTTTTGAAAGGCCAAATATACTTGAAATAGGGTGCGGGACAGGGAATTTTACAATGCTTTTAAGGAAATGTTTTACAGATGCAGATATATTTTCTTTTGACATCTCTGCCCAGATGGTTCAATTGGCTAAAATAAAGATAAAAGATGGTGTTAATTTTTTTATTGCAGATGCAGAGGATAAAAAGCTGGATTTTAAGGATATGGATATTGTAGCAGCAAACTCAAGTTTTCAATGGCTTGAGAATTTAGAACAGTGTTTGTCAAGATACAAACAAATGTTAAAAAAAAATGGTCTTTTTATTTTTTCTATATTCGGAAAAGGCACTTTTTTTGAGTTAGATAAAATTCTGAAACTAACAAATACTAATTCCAGAACAGCATCTTCATGTTTTTTAAGTAAAATTGAATTAGAGCAGATTTTAAAAAGGGTTTTTATAACATTTTATATTGAAGAGTTAAATATAAAGGAAATGTATCCATCTTTTTTAGAACTTTTAAAAAAAATAAAGTACACAGGTGTTCAGGGTGATAGCAGAGGTTTTTACTGGGACAAAAAGAAAATAAATTATGCAGAAGGAATCTATAAACAGCATTTTGAGGATATAACAGCAACATATCAAATATTTTTATGTAAGGGACTGTCCCAAAGATAAGGAAAGAGTCCTTCTAATGAGAGGCTAATACGAGGGCAGGAGCAATGCATGTAATATTTATAGCAGGAACAGATACATCCGTTGGGAAAAGTGTGGTAACAGGGCTTCTGGCTAAATTTTTACTGGAAAAAGGATATAGTGTTGTTACACAGAAGTGGGTTCAAACAGGTTCATCATCAGCAGAGGATATCAACACCCATCTTAAATTTTTGACCTCTGATAAATATAGCAACACCTACCACAGGTATAAAAATTTGATGTGTCCTTATGTTTTTAAGTTTCCTGCATCACCCCATCTTGCTGCAAGGATGGAGAATAAAACCGTAAGTATTTCAAAAATACAAACTTATTTCTATAAATTAAAATCTATATTTGATTTTATTATTGTAGAAGGAACCGGCGGATTGATGGTTCCCTTGAATTGTAATTATCTTTCTATAGACCTGATAAAAAAATTTAATATCCCCGTAGTACTTGTTGTCGGTAATAAACTGGGTTGTATCAATCATAGTCTTTTATCTATCCATCAGATACATTTTAAAAAAATAAATTTTATAGGTTGTATATTCAATAATTTTATAAAAGAAAACAGGATAATCCAGAAAGACAATCCAAACATAATAAAAAAAATTAGTAAAACTGAAATACTAGGAATATTGCCATATAAAAAAAATATTGGACATTTACAAAATATTTTTAAGCCCATAGGAGAAAAAATAAAAAGGCAGTGTGTTATAGAGCCTGTGAACATAATTTCCAAGCACCTCGGCACCAAGATACAAAATACAAGTTCCAAATAAATGATAAATGTCAAATAACAAATGACAAATTCCAAATAATTGTAATATATTCAAGTGGTGGTAACAAATCTTTGTTCTACCTGCCCAAAATTTGCTCTTAAATAAGCAGAATTTTGGGCAGGAAAAGAGAGAAAAAAGATTTCTTTGACGCATGCCAGAACCTCCGGTAGAATACTAACAAAAAGAAGGTTCGGGTATGGGAGAAAAAGAGTGTCTTTATAGAATGAGACTGAGAATATTCGAAGAGCCATATAAAAATCGGGAACCAATAACCTCCCTCTGCAAAAGATATGGAGTAAGTAGAAAGTGGTTCTACAAGTAGAAGAAGAGAAGAGATAAAGAAGGAGATGAAGGTTTAAGGTCAAAGATAAGAGGAAGACCAAAGATGCCCAATAAAGTATCAGAAGAAGTAGAAGAGCAGATTCTAAACTTTGTAAAAGAATATCCTCCATATGGACCAGAGAGAATGGAGGCAGAATTTAAAAAAGCCGGCATCAAAAGTAAAAGAGGGAAAAGAGGGGAGTGGGGTCTTGATTATTGACATTTATTAAGGACTCTAATAAAGAGGGACAGCTACCGTACCGCCTCAAGGCGGACGCGGCATAAACAGCCCGCACAGCTGAGTTTTGCGTTAGCCTTAATAATAGTGCCCTCGACAATACATATTGACAACTCCATGTCTGAGTTGTACAATTAAACTATGGAAATTGTAGCAGATGCAAGCGCATTTCTTGCTGTTGTCCTCGACGAGAGCGACCGTGATTGGATTATTAATAAAACTACCGGACGAAGCATTATTTCACCTGAAGTTTTGCCCTATGAGATCGGCAATGCATTAATCGCTGTAAAAAGAAAAGGGCGTCTTAATGATCGAGAAGTCCTTCGGGCGTTCGACCTGTCGCAGCGCATAGTAGTCAGGTTGGTTTCGGTAAAAATTCACGAGGCGATGAAAATTGCTCTGCGGTTCAATATATATGCTTATGATGCGTACTATTTGCAGTGCTGCATAGAAAACAAATTACCTCTCATCAGCCTTGATGATAGTATGTGTGATATTGCAGGAAAACTTGGAATAAAGGTGGTGGAATAAATTATGAAGATTTATACCTATTCACAGGCCCGCGAGAAACTGACAGACATCCTTGAAGAGTCTAAAAGCGAGGAGGTTGTTATTCGTCGGCGCAAAGGCGATATGTTTTCTATTGCGCCTAAAACACGCTCTTGCCGTTCTCCCTTTGATGTGCCGGGTTTGAGCAAAAGTATTACAAGAAGAGAAATATTAAAGGCAATACGCGAATCCAGAAAACGGGCATAATAACTTCAGCGGACGACGCGACACAGCCGTAACCCCTTTGCCTTTACTCGACTGCCTTTATCTCGAGAATCCATTCTATGTGAAAAACCCTATCGTCCTTCCTTGCGGTGCAGTAAGCCTGAAGGAGCGTTGACTTGCCCGTGCCTGCTCGCCAGATTCTCAGTGGCGGGGATAAACAAGAACAGGCAAAAAAATTTTTTAGAAAAAGTACTTGGCAAAACTTAATTTATATAATAGACTTGTTATTAAGTGGGGGTTTGCATGATGACAAACAAATACAAAAAACCTTACTAACATTTTTAAAAACAATCTTGTCCTCGTGCAAACGGGGAAAAACATCAGAACATGACGAACCCAGAGTTGTTAATTATATTACTACAGGGAAGCAACTCAACAGCTCCGGGTTTGTTTTTTAATATGAGGGATTATAATCAGAGGCGAACTGGTGCCTGGTGCTCCCGCCATTGAAGAGTTCCCACTGCCAAAGATTTAGTGGGTAGGGGCGGGCAGGGAGGAAAAAGGAGGGCACACATTATGAAAAGACAAAGTAGAATAACTTTAGGCGTGTTAGTGATTGTAGCTTTAATTTTCCTTTTTGGAGGAATTGCCTTCGCTCAGGATTTTTCTGCTGACATGGTTTCTACAACGAAATCTGGAGTTGTCACAGGAAAGATTTTTGTTACAAAAGAAAAAACAAGAATGGAAATGCCTCAGGCTATCACCATAACAAGGATGGATAAGAATGTAGTCTGGATACTTATGCCTGACCAGAAGATGTATATGGAACAGTCATTAAAGCCTGAAAATGTAGTGGCTACTACAGACAAGATGCCGGGGGGAGAGAGGTTGAACGAAAACTTATGGGCACAGAAACAATAGATGAAAAAACAACCAATAAATACAGGATAGTTTATAAAGTGGGCGATAAGAAAGAGACTATCTTTCAATGGATTACTACCGATTCTGGCTTTCCAATAAAGTCAGCGGGTGAGGACGGCAATTGGACAATGGAATATAAAAATCTAAACATTGGGAAACAACCAGATTCTCTTTTTGAAATTCCAGCAGGATACCAGAAAATGTCGTATGGGATACCAACTATTCCTGAGATGAAACCGACAGAAAAGCCAGTGGAGGAGAAACGAAAGGAACCGAAGAAGCCGCGTATTCCTAAAATCCCAAAACTTTGGTGAACTAAAACTACCCGCAACGGCAGATAACAGATTCTGAAGGGTAAGGCTCTAAAAAAGCTTCGCCCTTCTCACATCATAAAATTTAAACAACCATGCTTGATGCCATTATGATATAATGGATCTATAATTATCCCTATCTGAAAGGAGGGTAAGAAATGCATACGCAAATCAAATATGAAGAAGAAATTATCAAGGAGTTGCAGAATATACCTGATGAACAGATTCTTAATCTTCTCAATATTATACGCATCTTTAAAAAAAGTATCATTCTGCAGAGGGAAGCGGATTTCCATCTCAAGAAAGAATTTAACGAATGGGATACTTTAAGCGACGAAGCACTAAGTAATTTTGAGGCTAATTTATCGTGATTTTCGGAGATATTTATCTCGTTGAAATTCCTGCTTCTGGCGGGCACGAACAGCAAGGTGTTAGACCTGCAATTATAGTCCAGACTGCTGAAAACATAGATAGAGTCCCTACCGTTCTTATTGTTCCTTTCTACCTCGGTAGTTATAAGTCCTGCCCTGGCTAACGCCACTCAGTACTGGTGGGCAGTAAGGGCCAGCAATGCAGCTGGAGTTGGGGCTTGGTCTACAGGGTGGACCTTTACCACTATTATCAATACCAGGTAGTCCATCACCACCGGGACCTGTTATTGCTGACCTCAGACCAATACTCCGATGGGGCAGTTTAGACCCCAGTGTAACAGCGTATGCAGTAGCCATCAGTCGTGAGCCATATGGACCAGCTAATGTCATCTATAGTTCAGGCTGGATAAGTGGTAGACCGAGAGTTCATATACGGTAACTCGTGATCTGGCGCAAGGGACAGGATATCGCTGGCAGATAGAGGTGCGCAACAGTGCAGGGAACACTCTATCTAACATACTTTATTTTCAGACAAGATAAAACGATTTTTGCCAGGTCTTTGAGATTGGTATTATAGTTAGAAGAAAGATAAAAGGGGAAGTAACAATTGATTCTGACAGTAAAATCTGGA
The DNA here is from genome assembly GCA_013626165.1 of bacterium Unc6. Classification (NCBI taxonomy): domain Bacteria; kingdom Pseudomonadati; phylum Candidatus Omnitrophota; genus Candidatus Velesiimonas; species Candidatus Velesiimonas alkalicola. The sequence goes on along the minus strand of NDHX01000012.1, from coordinate 20,932 downwards.
AAAAAGTAAAGAGATGGCAATGACAGATTCCAAATAAATGATAAATGACAAACCCCAAAGTTCAAATATCAAATAGATATCAACAGGTCATACTTTTTGTCATTTGGATTTTGGATTTGATTTGACATTTGGCATTTGTCATCAGCTATCAGTCACCTGTCACCAGCTACCTGTTCTCTTTGGTTATGGGCAGTGGATATATCTTCCTGTATATGAGTTTTTGCAATGGGCAATCTGTTCAGGCGTTCCTTCTGCAACAATATAGCCCCCCTTATCAGCACCTTCGGGTCCAAGGTCTATTACCCAGTCTGAAGATGAAATAACATCAATATTATGTTCTATGACAACAACTGTGTTCCCTTCATCCACAAGCCTGTTAAGGGCAATGAGAAGTTTTTGTATATCGTTGAAATGAAGCCCTGTTGTTGGTTCATCAAAAAGATACAGGATGTCTGATTTGTGTGAGAATAAAAGTTCTTTTGCTAATTTTAATCTCTGTGATTCTCCTGCTGACAAAGAGTTTGCAGGCTGACCAAGTCTTATATAAGACATCCCTATATCACTTAAAACACCAAGAGGATTTGTTATATTTTTATAGGGTTTAAAAAAGTCTATTGCCTCAGAAACACTCATCTGAAGTATATCTGCAATAGTTTTATCTTTGAACCTGATATCCCTAACCTGCTGTTTGTATCTGGTTGTTTGACAAAAATCACAGGAGACAAATACATCGGCAAGAAATACCATATCAATTATTTCAAATCCCGTCCCCTTACACTTAGGACATCTACCCTGCTGTGAGTTGAATGAAAAGTGTGCCTCTGTTAGCCCTTTTCTTTTTGATGCATTGGTTGAAGCAAAAATTTTTCTTATACCATCAAATGCTTTAAGATATGTGACAGGTGTTGAGCGGGGCGTTTTACTTATAGGGGACTGGTCGACAAACCTTACGCCAGATATTCTTTCCTTACCCTCAATGCTTTTTATTTCTCCCGGGTCTTTTGTTTGAATACCCTTTAATCTTGCAATATTTCTATAAATACAGGTATCAATAAGTGTGCTTTTACCGGAACCGGAAACGCCTGTTACAGATGTGAAAAGCCCCAGCGGTATCTTTACATCTATGTTTTTAAGATTGTTTTCACAGGCACCTCTTATGACAAGCCACCCTGGAGGCGTTCTTTTTTTTGTGTTTATATAAACACTTTTTCTAAAAGAAAGATATTTTCCCGTAAGTGAATTTGCCGATTTTATGCCTTCTGGTTCTCCTTCATATATTATCTTTCCGCCTAATTCTCCTGCCTCAGGGCCAAGGTCAATAATCCAATCAGAATGGTTGATACAGTCTCTGTCATGTTCAACAATAACAACTGTGTTTTCAATTTTACACAGATTATTAAGACAAGAAAGCAGTTTGTATGTATCTCTGGGGTGCAGACCTATTGTTGGCTCATCAAGCACATAGAGTGTATTTGAAAGCGAAGAGCCTAATGCGCTTGCAAGTGTAATTTTTTGTGTTTCCCCGCCTGAAAGTGTTTTTGATTGTCTGTCAAGTGTAATGTAATCCAACCCTGTTTCAATAAGGTAATTAAGTCTTCCTTTTATTTCTTGAATAAGTATTTGTGAGATTTTTAATTCTTCGTTGGTTAATTTTAAGTTTTCAAAAAATTTTAGTACTTTTGGGATTGTCATTGAACAAACCTCAGAGATATCTTTTTCACCTATTTTTGTAAGAAGCGCTTCTTTGCGGTGCCTCCTGCCGTTGCATTGCGGGCATCTTGTGTACTTCCTGTATTTTGAATAGAATACACGCATCTGCACCTTGTATTTCTTTGATTCAACCCATTCAAAAAATGGTTTTATACCTGTAAAATTATCTGTTCCTTCCCATATAATCTTCTTTTTGTCAGATTCTATCTGTTCATAAGGGATATCAAGAGGGATGTTGTATATCTTTGCAGACTCTTCAATTTCTTTTTTGAAGTATGAATATATGGGGCTGTTCCAGGGCTCTATTGCTCCTTCTTTTATGGTTTTTCTTTTATCAGGCACTATAAGTGTTTCATCAAGTTCTATTATATCTCCAAAACCACGACATTGAGGGCAGGCACCGTATGAGTGGTTAAATGAAAAAAGGGCTGGCCTTTGGTCTTGATATTTTATATCACACCATGCACAGTGAAGTTCATTGCTGAAAGGAAAGAAATTTTTGTTATAAATAATAAAACATTTTCCCTTGCCAAAACGATATGCAGTTTCTATTGATGATATGAGCCTGTGTTTTATTAGAGGCCAGTTGTCAGGCAGAAATAGGTCTGTATTAAGCCTGTCTACAATCACATACATTTTTTCAACCCCATCTATGTATTTAGGTGGGTCTGTTGATATTTCATATACTTTGTTTTTTACCATCACCCTGATAAAACCGGATGCTATAAGATTTGACCAGTATTCTTCTTGTTTTATTGATGGAATTATGTTTATCGGAAATGTGATAAGAACTACTTCCGCATCTTTTATGTTCAAGATGAAATTTGCTATATCTGAGGGACCATCTTTTTTTACAATCCTTTCACAGAAGGTGCAATTTATTTTTCCAATTCTGCTAAAGATAAGTCTAAGATAATCATGTATTTCAGTAAAGGTCGCAACAGTTGACCTTGATGTTTTGATGCTATTTTTATGTTCCAGTGCAATAGCAGGAGGGAGGTTATCAATAGAATCAATATCCGGTTTTTGGAGCCTTTCAAGAAATTGTTTCGCATATGAAGACAGAGACTCTACATATCTTCTTTCTCCTTCTGCATACAGCGTATCTATTGCAAGGCTTGATTTCCCGGAACCGGAAACACCTGTTATAACCGTTAATTTTCCTAACGGAATCTTAACAGAAATATTTTTAAGGTTATGTGTCCGTGCCCCTCTTATGTGTATGTATTTATTAAACATAGTATTCCTTTTCTTGAAAATATTATTATATCAAATAGATATATTGTATAATAGAAACTATGGATTTAAAGACACTACTTAATCCTTCACAGTATCTGGCCGTTACGACCATTGAGGGTCCTGTTCTTGTAATTGCCGGAGCAGGAAGCGGCAAGACAAGGGTCATTGAATACAGGGTGTTAAACCTTGTTCTGAATAATATAAGTCCTGCTTCAACACTTCTTCTTACATTTACAAGAAGAGCGGCGGGTTCTATGCTTTCCCGCGCATCCATACATGACAGGAGATGCCAGAATATTGAAGGCGGAACTTTTCATTCTTTTGCATACAAGATGTTAAAGAAATACGGGAGTGTATTAAATATCCCGGAATCATTTTCAATACTTGATGAGGTAGATGCAGAAGACGCCATACACCGGTGTACGGTGAGGATGGGGATAGAAAAGGTAAAAGGGTTTCCAAAAAAGGGGACCATTAAAAATATATTCAGTCAGGTTGTAAATAAATCTATATCCATTGAAGATATCCTGATGAAGCAGTACTATTATTTCCTTGACTATGTAAAAGAACTGAAAGGGATTATGCAGTCTTATAGCCGGTATAAGAAAGATTCGGCATATTTTGATTATGACGACCTTTTGTTATACCTAAAATTTCTTCTTGGAAATAAGGATGTACAAAAGAAAATTACATCAAGGTATCAGTATGTTATGGTGGATGAATATCAGGACACGAACATGTTGCAGGGTGATATCACATATCTTTTATCGGGTGAAAAAAAGAATATTATGATTGTAGGAGACGATGCACAGAGCATATACGGGTTCAGGGGTTCATCGCATAAAAATATAATGGAATTTCCGAAAAAGTTTCCGGGGTGCAGGGTAATAAAGTTAGAAGAAAATTACAGAAGCACGCAATCCATACTTAATATAGGTAATTGCGTGTTGCAGAATATGAAAAATAAATATTCAAAATGTCTTATATCCGTAAAAAAAGGCGAGGGTGAAAGTCCTAAACTTTTTGCATTTGATAATGCCTGTGATGAGGCTGAGTGGATTGTAGATACTATCAAAGAGTTGAAAGAAAAGGGTATTCCGTTGTCCGAACAATCCGTTCTTTTCAGGTCGTCATACATATCAATCCCTCTTCAGGCTGAGATAAGCAAAAGGGGCATTCCATACAGGGTTTTTGGCGGGAAAAGATTTTACGAAAGTTCGCACATAAAGGATATACTTGCATATTTAAAGATACTGGTAAATCAAAAAGATGAGATATCGTGGAACAGGATATTAAGGCTTATTGAGGGGATAGGACCTAAAACATCCGAACAGATTTATAAAAATCTTGTTTCGCAATTCTCAAGGGAAAAAACGTTGCGGGGTTCCTTTTTATCTTTACAGGGGCATAAATACACGCAGAACCTTGAAAAGCTTGGGGCTGTAATTGATAGTCTGTATATGTCGGGACATAGCGTGGAACAGGCATTCAGGAGAATGCTTGAATACTATCTTCCCATATTAAAAGAAAACTATGATGACTGGATGACAAGGGCACAGGACATTAATACATTGGGACAGATATCTTCACGGTATAATTCATTACAGGAAATGCTTTCGGATTTTGCCATTGAAGGCCCTATCCATAACAGTGCTCCTGAGGATACGCTTACACTTTCTACAATCCACTCTGCAAAAGGGCTTGAGTGGGAGTGTGTTTTTCTTATAGGCTTGATGGACGGGGTTATCCCAAACTATTCCGATACGGAAGATGAAGAAGAGATTGAAGAAGAACACAGGCTTTTTTATGTGGCAATTACAAGGGCAAAGTATCACCTTTTTCTTTCTATGCATCATCAGTCAAATAAATGGAATAATAAAGGCAATAACCAGTTATCAAGGTTTTTAAGTGAAAATGTTCTTTCAAGGATTGAATATAAATCGGCAGTTTTATAAGGTATAAGGGGGATATTCCTTTAGCACCAGAGCACCAGAGCACCAGTTGCCAGAGGACCAGTTGCCATCCCAAGTTTCACGAGTTTGCCCTTAACTTGTTGGGGGATTTTTGAATTTTTTAAAGGCGTTAGAATAAAATATGGAAAATAAATTTTTTACAAAAGACATTCTGGCTATAAAATTTATATTTTTAATATGGGGCACCGGGGTTCTTCTTGTTGCACTTTTTTCATACAGGGACTTATTCTCTTATCTTTTTTTTGAACCCATACTCACTGTTCTTACAGGATGTGTGTTTTTTATAGCCTTTGCCTGTTTTGGACACTATATTGTCTTTTTGTTTATTAAAGAAGATGATATCTTCTTAAAATGGATTTCAAGCATTGCAATAGGTATGGGTATATATTCAACATATGTATTTCTTGTAGGTTCGCTTTTTACTTTAAATAATCAGATACTTATTATGCCTCTTCTTGTGATGCTGGTTGTGGGTCGGAAAAGCTTAAAACTTCTTCTTTCAAGTATATTGGCTTTTTTTAAAAGAAAAAATGAAATACTTAGAGAACTTTCATTGTTTGAATATTTTCTTTTAGGATGTATATTTTTTTCTATAATTTTTTCTATTACCAGCGCATTTGTTCCTGAAATAAGTTATGATTCTTTGAATTACCATCTTGCTGCACCAAAGATATGGTTAAGGCATGGAAGAATATATCCCTTCCCGGAGAATGTCTATACATATTTCCCCTTTGGTATGGGGATGCTATATCTTTCAGGACTTGCAGCAGGGGGTGTCAGTCTTGCAAAGATTTTTAATGTTTTTACAGGTATTCTGCTTTTATTTGCAATATACCAGATGGGTAAAAGATGGGGCGGAAGAACAAGCGGGCTGATCTGTGCTTCTATATTTTATGTATCAGGAGAAATATTTTTAAATACTGCACAAACATTTGTTGATGTGGGGCTTGCGCTGTATACATTCCTTGCGGTTTCAATACTGATAGAAAACATATCAAAAAATGCGCTTGACCTTAAAAAGGTTATCCTTGCCGGTATAATTGCCGGTTTCGCCTGTTCAATTAAATATCCGGCTGTTTTATTTGTAGCACTATTAGGTGGAATACTTATATTTTTTCAAAAAGCGGTGTTTTTTAAAAAAATTTTATTGTTTGCTGTATTTGAAATTTGTATACTAATAGTTTTTTGTCCCTGGCTTATAAGAAATATCATAGCAACCGGTAATCCTGTTTTTCCTCTTTTACATAATGTGTTTGGAATTTTAAGCGAACAGGGAAGGGTATGGGATGGACATCTTGTAGAAAGGTTTAATTATGCACATAGAGTAGGAGGCATAGGGCTTGATATGTTCAGGGTAATTATAGAAAGATTGTTGGGGAGTGGTATCGGCGAGAGTGCTTTATATTTTATTCTTCTTCCACTTGGTATTTTTTGGGCTGTTTGTGACAGAAAAGCAAGAATGTTTGTTTTATGGATTTCGGCATATTGTTTTTTTTGGGCACTTGCAACACACAGGATAGACAGGTTCTTCCTTCCTGTTCTTCCTTCTATGGCGCTGGTTCTCGGAAGCAGTATAGGAACAATAGTAGAATTTAAAAAAACGCTGCTTTTGTATCCTGAGATGTTGTTTAAGATAGGCTCAAAGGTGCTAAGAGGCTTTATCGTTGTTATTCTTTTGAAAAATCTTGTTGTTATGTCTTTTTTATGGGCGTCTTTTGAACCATTAGCAATATTGTTTGGTAAAGAAAATTATTCTGATTATCTTTCAAGGATACTTCCTGCATATCCTATCTATAATGCAATTAATCTTTTACCACAGGACTCAAAGGTTTTGTTTTTTGGTGATGCGCAGACATTCTACATAGACAGAGATGTTTTATCAAGCTCGGTTTTTAACAGAAATCCTATGGAAAAAATTATTTCACAAAGCAGTTCTGCATCACAGGTTGCAGACAAAATCAAGGAACAGGGTATTACACATATCTATATAAATTTTAGTGAGATTAACAGACTTTCAAGAGGCTATGGGTATCTTAATGATTTCAACTTCCCGCTTTTTCAGTCTTTTATGACAGAATATCTTGAACCTGTATTTACTGACAAAAAAGGGGCAATGGTTTTGTATAAAGTGAAATGAATTTGTTTAAGATTCCCAACCTGCCCCGACTTGTCAGGGGATAGACAGGTATTTTTTCGTAGTTATGAAACAACTAAAAATACTTCACATTATTACCCGTCTTATTGTAGGGGGAGCGCAGGAAAATACACTTTTTACGGTTGAGGGTTTAATGAAGAAAGGGTATAAATCTGTTCTTGCAACAGGACCTCAATCCGGAAGTGAGGGGAGTCTTTTGGAAAGGGCATATAAAAATAATGTGGATATAAAAATAATTCCGCATTTAGTAAGAGAGATAAATCCTGTTTATGATTTAATAGCATATAGAGAAATAACAGATTTGATAAAAAATGGTGGTTTTGATATAGTTCATACGCATTCTTCAAAGGCTGGTGTTTTAGGAAGGATCTCTGCAAAAAGGTGTGGTATTCCGATTATTGCTCACACAATACATGGACTTGCCTTCCATAGGTTTGAAAACCCTTTGCTTAATCTTTTATATTTAAGCCTTGAGAGGTACACGGCAAGATTTACAAGTAAGATAATAACTGTCGGAGATGTTATGAAAGATAAAGCAATAAGTGCTAAAATTGCAAAACATGATAAGATTGTAACAATATACAGCGGAATTGAGATGGATGAATTTTCAAAAATTAATGAAGATTCAAAAAGTATAAGAAAAAAGATAGGCATCCCAGAGGATGCTTTTGTAATAGGAAAGATTGCAAGGCTTGTCCGCTTAAAGGGGCATAATTATATCCTTATGTGTGCAAAAGAGATTATAAAAAGTTTTCCGAATACATATTTTCTTTTTGTAGGTGGAGGATATTTAAAAAGCAGTCTTGAAAAAAAGACACAAAAGCAGGGCATAGAAAAGAGATTTATATGGACAGGGCTTGTTCCTCCGTCTGAAATACCACAACTTATTGGTGCGATGGATATACTTATTCATACATCGCTAAGGGAAGGACTTCCAAGAACAATTCCGCAGGCACTTGCCTGTGGCAAGCCGGTTATTGCATTTGATATAGATGGAGCATGTGAGGTCGTAAAAGATGGATTTACCGGTTATCTTGTCCAAGCAAAAGATTATAACGGGCTTCGCATTAAAATAATAGAACTCTTGAAAAACCCGGATTTAAGAAGACGGATTGGTCAACAGGGAAGGGAATTTGTAAGAGAAAGGTTTGATATAAAAACAATGGTAGACAGCATAGAACAGGAGTATATGGGTTTGATAAACGACTTAAAAAGGGGGAAGATATTAATGAAATATTCTGGCTTTTAATAAGCGGATGTGTATTTTTGTTAAGCCTCGTGTTGTGTATCCTGTTTATTCCTTTGGCAAGATTTATTTCCCACGTGTTTAATATTGTAGATCATCCTTCACAAAGAAAGATACACACCGCACCTATGCCGAGAACAGGTGGGTTTGCGATGTTTTTTTCATTCATCGTCACAATAATTTTGGGATTGTTTTTATTTGAGGTTTTAAATCGGCAGTTTTTTTATTTGCCCTCTGATACTGCAGACTTCTTGTTTTCACATTATGCAAGGCTTAAAACAGTTATACCTGTTTTAAGGATAGTAATGCTTGCAGCAACAACTGTTTTTCTTCTGGGACTGTGGGATGATCTGCATCCCTTAAATTCAAGAAAAAAACTTCTCATAGAAATACTTGTTGCTTTTATACTCTGGTGGGGTGGAATAAGGATGTCTCTTTTTATAGATGCTCCGATTTTAAGTCTTATACTTACCATTGCCTGGATTGTCGGAATTACAAACTCTTTCAATCTTCTTGATAATATGGATGGGCTTTCAGCAGGGGTGGCGTTTGTGATAAGTTGTATGTTTTTTGTTTCCTGTTTCAGAGGAGGTCAGTTTTTTGTATCACTGATACTTGCTTTAATGATGGGAATAACAGCAGGCTTTCTTATTTTTAATTTTCCTCCAGCAAAGATATTTATGGGAGATGCCGGAAGTCTTTTTATAGGGCTTGTTCTTGCTTCAATATCTCTTATTGCCACATATTATAGATATGATGACAGGAGTAAGATTGTTATTGTTATGCCACTTCTTCTTTTTGCAGTTCCCATATTTGATACATTTTCTGTGATGTGGATAAGATTAAAAGAACGAAGAAGTATCCTTGCAGCAGATAAAAAACATTTTTCACACAGACTTACCAGTCTTGGAATGACACAGAAACAAGCAGTTTTATTCATATATCTTGCCACACTTTGTTTAGGAGCAGGTGCTATTGTGTTAAAAGACCTTACCCTGTGGGGTGGATACTGGATATTTATTCAGGCACTTGCAATTATTGCAATAATTGTTCTTCTTGAAAGAGCAGGGAATAATGTCAGAAGGTAAAAGATTAGGATTTCTTATCCTGTGTATTCTTCTATTTGTCAGACCCCTTATCTGTGGTCTAACATATGCGTGGTCTAATAGTATATTTCAGATAGGTGTAATTACCGTTTTTGCCCTTATTATTCTTCCACAGGTCTGGAATGGCAGAATAATAATAAGAAGAACTTTTCTTGATTTTATCTTAATCGGATTTTTTTTGTCTCTTCTGCTCTGTACTATTTTTACGGTAAATATTCACAGAAGTATTACTTTTATATATCAGTGGTTTCAGTATATTATTCTTTATTTTGCGGTTGTTCAGATAAGTGATAATGAAAATGCAAGGAAGACACTGCTTACAATATCAATGGTTGTTCTTTTTATAGTATCTATTTATGGTGTATATCAATACTTCTGGGGTTTTGAAATAACCCGTGAATATGTAAGGCTGCACCATAAAGAACTACTGCAAAATGTTAACCTTATGGCAAGGCTGATGCAGAACAGGGTCTTTTCAACATTTGTACATGCTCCTGCATTTGCGGGGTATCTTGTTTTGATGCTGCCTGTTGTGGGGATTGCTGTATTTAGTTTTGATAGTTTTTTTAAAAGGTTCAAAGTACTGTGGATATTCATTCTTCTTATTTCTGTGTATGTACTTCTTCTTACATTTTCAAAAGGAGGTTGGATTGTTGCACCCATATCCCTGTTGCTATTTTTCATTTTAATGGGCTGGAAACAGATACTTAAATTTAAGGTATGGATATTAGTTTTTTTAAGTGTGGTTTTTATTATTCTATCTGGTTTTCTGTTATGGAAAAAACCCTCAGATATGCCAGGGGTTTATAGATATTACAGGTCTGCACAGGTACGAATTGAATACTGGAGGGTCGGGTTTTTGATGTTTAAAGATCGTCCGATACTTGGATTTGGTCCCGGAACATTCGGTGCTGTGTTTCCAACCTATAAATCATTAGAAGGGGAAGAAACCCAACTTGCACATAATAGTTTTGTTCAGGTCGCCTCAGAATGTGGCATTGTCGGACTTGTAATGTTTTCATTGATATGGGCCGTTTTTCTTTTTAAAGGGTTCAGCATTGCAAAAAAAAATGGAATATTAGGAATAGGTCTTTACACTTCAATATTTGCATTTATATTTCATGGTATGGGTGATTTTAACCTTTATGTCCCGGGAATTGTATTTCTTGTATTTTTACTTTTAGGGATTTTCGCAAGGTTAGAAGAAAGAAAAACATTTACAATAAATACAAAGCCAAAGGATATAATAAATTTTTTGGGCTGTCTCAGTATTATTATATTTTTGATATTTATACTTATCCGTCCGATGTTGGGTGAGATTATATATGAAACAGTTATTAATCCTATTGACAGGTCTTTAAAACTGCAGGATTTTAATCTTGCGATATCAAGGATTAAAATTGCGATATCTTATGACCCTTTAAGGGCTGATTATCATTTTGCTCTTGCACAGATTTACGAAAGGCAGTTTGATATTGGTGTCCAGACTGAAAAAAGAGCTGACAGAACCCTGGCAGAACAGGCACTAAAGGCATATAAGCAGGCTGTCCGTCTTGACCCGTATATGCCATTTTACCATTTTGCACTGGGTAGGATGTATTTAAAGACCAGCCACTGGGATGAAAGAAGAATTGAAAAGGCAATAGAAAAATTTAAAACTGCAATAAAAAGGTATCCTACAAAAGCAAGATACTATCAAGCCCTGGCAGATGTTTTAATATCTCTTAAAAGATATGAAGAAGCGGAATATTACCTAAAACAAATTGAGAGATTGAAAAGATAAATTGAAAAAACAATATGTTTAAACAAAGGATGAATAATATACAGGATATATTAAGACACAGGGGATTGGATTTTCTTATAACTACAAACCCCTCAAATATATTTTATCTTACAGGTTTCCGTTGTGAAGAGGCGGTTCTTCTTATTTCAAAAGAAAGTTCTTTCTTTTTTGTTGATGCAAGATACATTGAAGAGGCAAGGCCTGTTATTAAAGACTCAAAGGTCATTGAGGTGCGGTGGGCTACTTTTAAAAAGTATTTACAAAATTTCATCGGTTTGAAAAGTAAAATAGGATATGACCTTTCACAAACTTACTGTTCACAGATTAAAAAATGGGAGACCTGTGTTCCGAATTCTATGTTCATTGATGCAAGTGGTATTCCGGAGTCTTTAAGGATCTGTAAGTCAGAGCAGGAGATACGGAGTATAAAAGATTCAATAGAATTAACAAAAATTGCAATTCAAGACATTATTAAATTAGACTGGTCCAAGATTACCGAAAGACACCTTGCATGGGAGATAGAAAAAAAAATAAGAGAAAAAGGCGCAGAGGCTGTTTCATTTCCGATAATTGTTGCAAGCGGTAAAAGGTCATCCTATCCGCATGCAACACCGCAGGATATAAATATAGAAAAAGATATTGTTCTTATAGATTGCGGATGCAGGTTAAAAGGATATTGTTCTGATATTACAAGAACATATACTAACACATCGGGGGCCAGGGGGCTTAAATTTACAAAAATTAAAAGCATTGTTGAAACAGCATCAAAGATTGTAATAGAAAAAATACGGGCTGGCGTCCAATTAAAAGACATAGATAGTATTGCAAGAGGGTATATTGAAAAAAAGGGGTTTGGCAAAAACTTTATTCATAGTTTAGGACACGGAGTTGGCATAGATGTTCATGAGGCTCCTGATGTTGGCTCGGGTTCAAAAGATATTGCAAAAGAGGGGATGGTGCTCACAATAGAACCTGCAATATATATAAAAGGTGTAGGCGGGGTAAGGTATGAACAAATGGTTCTTGTCCATGAAAGCGGATGTGAGGTATTAAGCTGAGAGTCTGTTGCACAACATAATATAACGGGTGACTGGTAAAAGCCGTATATCATTTCCGTATACTGTTAAAAAAACGAAATACAGGTTACGGACGACGTAATGCGGTATACGAAATACAAGCGGCAGTCTACGAGCAGGAGAAAAGAGGGAGAAATGGTATCAACGGAACAGTTTAAAAACGGACTTACATTTAAGTTAGAAGGTAAGGTTGTAAGGCTCATTGAATTTCAACATGTAAAACCCGGAAAAGGTGCTGCATTTGTAAGAACAAAGTTAAGGATAATAAAAACAGGTTTCGTATTGGAAAGAACTTTTGACGGAGGCACCAAGTTTGAGGATGCATATATACAGGAAAAGGAACTTCAATATCTTTATAAAGATGGGGACACATTTTATTTTATGGATCAGCAAACATTTGAACAGGTTGAATTGAGTAGTGAAGAGGTTAAAAGAGCAGCCAATTATATAATAGAAAATATGAATATCAGTGCATCGTTTTGCGATGGTGCGCTTCTTGAGGTGTCGCCTCCGATGTTTGTTGAACTTGTTGTTACAGAAACAGAACCGGGTGTCAGGGGTGATACTGCAAAAGGCGGAACAAAATCCGCAAAATTGGAATCAGGCGCAGTTGTTCAGGTTCCTCTGTTTGTAGAAAAAGGAGATAAAATAAAAGTAGATACAAGAACAGGAACATATGTAAGCAGAGTATAGAGTTTATATGGGGTCTGCTGAAAAACTCCTATCAGACCCTATGTCAGACCTACCGGTTTATCTATTCTGTCATATGCAAGATTTCTGCTGTAACCGGGGCGGGCACTTGTGCATAAGTATCATACTTCTCGTGTCTTACGAACGGAGCAAGGTAGTGGTCTGCCTTAAAAAAAAGCAGCAGAATATCGTAACTTACCTCACAGTATCATCCCGTCTGAGCGCTTCCAATTCCCGTTGAACTTGTGTTTTTGAAATTTAGACTTCGGATTTCGGACATTTATTTCAATATCTTAAAAATTATTCGCTACAGATTCTTGTTTTAAAAGGTTAAGCATCTCATTGTTTTACGGGGTAAAAATTATTGCAACCTAATCTCTCTGCCACCGGCCTTAAGATTTACCACCCCTTCAGGACAGGTTAACACACAGTCATAGCAACGAACACATTCCACAGAAACAAAACCCTGTTCCAGTTCGCTAAATTTCTTCCCGGTTGTGCAGGTTTCCAGGCACTTTCTGCATCCCGTACAACCTTTTCTTTCTAAGCTTATTTTTAAAAATGATATTTTATTTAAAAAAGCAAAAAGCAAACCAACAGGACATAAATATTTGCACCAGGGGCGATGCAAAACCAGTCCGGCACCAAAAACAATGATAAGAAAAAATATCACAAAATTAACATAACTGAGAGAAAAATACCAAAAATTAATGTGTCCATCCCCGGCTAATTCTCTAACCTGCATCGTAAATGTCATCGCTGGAACAAGTCCCCATTCTGGCATAAAGTCGAAGGCTAGCGCAAAGCGAATCAGGGAATAAGTAAACACCACCAAGAAAAAGGGATATTTCAAAAACCGCAAACCACTGTCAAGAAGCCGTAGACCGCTTTTAAGAATGCGCAGGTGCCGCCTACTGTCAGGTCTGTTAGAGCGGAACACCTTTAGGGAAAGCACTCGCCTCTTTAAAGAATGAAACCAATCCTGAACAGCACCGAACGGACAAGCGACGCCGCAAAAAATGCGACCACCTATCAAACCCGTCACCACTGCCCCATATTTTATTATCTCCTGCAAGCGATAACCCTGAAAAAAACAGGGGTAATCACATACAGGACACATAATAAAGGGGAACGGATAACGGCAAAAGCGATGGAGTAATTCTCTCTTGCGGTAAAGAATAAGGCCGACAACAAGGAAAAAAAATATTTGCAGCGCCATGAGCAAGTATTTAAGTTTAGACCTACGCACTTGACTGTCCATTCCCCGCCCCTAACTACCCTTCTTTAATCCCCAACAATCCGATTTACCTTTTTCTCAGTTATTTCACAGATTATCGCCTGAGCGGGGATAAAGATAAAGTTGAAATCGTTTTCATCTACTATCGCCGGCACAGGTCCATCTGGAAGCGCTGAAGCCATATTGAACTCTCTCGTAAACAGCTCGGCTGCTTCTGGACTCATAATAATGTCCGCCAGCCGGAGATGATAATCTGTTGGGTTATCGGGGATAACCATAAGGGCTGGCTTAGCAATCGCTCCATCCTCAGGCCAAATCACTCCAACATCACCATCTCTTACCATTACATCCATTAGGGTAGAAATGCCCACTGCCACAGTACCATCCCATACAGCTGTTGTTACATCACCTATGCTACTTTTCACTGCGGCATTGGCCATTAGTTTTTTAAAATTTTCTTCTCCTAAGTGATAATAAAGTGCCATCTTCCCCCAGGTTCCAATGCAGCCGGTAGTTGGAACACCTATCTTTTGATCAAACCTGGCCAGTTCGCCCAAGGTGGAAGGAACTTTCTCACGAGATATCAAGCCGGGGTTGTAGATGATAACAATAGCATCAACCCAGACTACATGCAACTCTCCTTTTGGATCAACCAGCTCAGCAAATTCCTCTCGCACCGGGAAACGTCCTGGGAACTCGGCAACAAAGGGACGTGCCGCTTCAAACTGTCGGTGAACCTCTAGATGATTATAAGAGAAAAGTGTTCCTCGCCCAATGCTCCCTTTGGCAAGAGCTACTCTCATATAATCACGCAAATCCCCTGATGATCCGGTGATATAAATACTCACCGGCAGATCAAACTGATTCCTAACAAAAGTGTCCATTATCTCTCGATAACCACCACCATCGGTCATATGAATATGTCCAGCTAGTGGCGGTGGCACCTGCGGCGCCACTGCCCGAATAATCACACCAACGCCAATAGCCACCAAGGCCACTATACTTATTGGTACCAATATCCATTTTTTCATTTTATCCTCCTGATATAATGTTCATTATATCTGACTTTCACCTATGTTTAAAAGCCCAAGCTGGCGCCATAGCTCTTTTTTGCGTGTTTCTTTCATAATGCTCTTTAGAAACTCAGCCCGAGTTTCAGGAACATCTCCTTATTATTATCCGCCCTTGTGTTTGTCAGGCTGCTGTGAAGCCTGTAATTCGTATATCTGTATTCTGTTCCGACAAATGCCGTCAAGCCTTTCTCTTCATCCTTGTAAAACTGGTATCTCACGCCCAGACTGTACCTGTTTTTCGCCGACCATGAAGAAGTCTTCTCTGCCAGTTCATCGTCGTCAAAACGCTCATACCTGAAGGTGAGTTCCAAGGGTTCTTCGAGGAGATGGGTCTTCCGCTCTTCTAATGTTGCTCCTCCCAAATCCTTACGTCTCTCCCTCGTATTGAATACATATGACGCGGTTACGGAGAAGACTCCCTCTTTGAACGCCTCACCGAGACCCAGATATCTCTCCCTCTGAAGAGCCTTCATATATTCACCGTCAAGCCTGAAACCCTCGATGCCGGGTATGGCTGTGCTGAGACCGAAGCTTGCCGTGCTGTTCCTCTTTCCCCTGCCCGGCTCCGATATATAGCTGGCGAAAAACTTCAGATGATCTTCGGGAGAAATAGATGCGGACAAGATATAGGATCCCACGTCATCTCCGGGGTCGCCGACTCTGGCTGCTTCAAACAGTTCTGAGTCGTCGATGAGTTTATCCATCTGCTCCTCGCCTTTATAGATGGTTGCCGATACATCAAGTCCTAACGGCCCGGTTGCTCCGACCGTTACTCCTACTCTATTGGTCTCGTAGGCATCTTGCGTCATCGGGTCTGTCACGAGGTGGTTTTCAAAAACACCAAAGGGCTGCGTCCTCTTTCCAATGACGAGATAAAGCGGGAAGTCCTCTTTTTGAAGTGTTATGGTCGCCTCATCAACGGTTACATTTGCTTCACCATTTTTGCCTATATCCTCGGCAAGAAAGACTATATTAGCTGAAATCCAGTCCGCAACTTTAGTTTCCATCCCGAGCTCAACAGTGCCTATATAGAGGTCAGATGTAGAATCAGAGTTCTTATCGGAAATATCCCTGTATTTTTTCCAGTGGTAATCTCCTTCTATAAGCCCTGAAAGTTTTATCCTCTTAGTCCATTCAGGAAGTCCTTCATCTTTTTTCTTTGCCACTTCTTCCATAACCTCTTTTTTTATCTCTTCCTTCATCTGCGTCTTTTGAGGCTCCGCTTTCAACTCTTCTTTAATTGCTTTGTATTCCTGTTCGGTGATAACCCCCTTCTTCAACAGGATTTTCAGAATAGCATCGCCTTCCCCTGCCTGTGCAGTAGAAAAACCTGATATAACTAACATCGCAGCCAAAACAAAAATCATCCTTCTAAACATTTTTTCCTCCTCCTTTATTTTCAGGGATAGGGCGTCACAAAAGTACCGCCCTTGATTACATTGATTAAAAAACAGATTACGCAGATTAAAAACATCGTCGGTATTATCTGTGTAATCTTTTCTAAAATCTGTGTAATCATAGGCTGGAACGACTTTCGTGACAGCCTATTTTAGGGACTCGGAGTCCTCTGGCATTTTTCAAGCCCTCGGGGGGCTTAAACAAAGGAATTGCCTGTCATTGCGAGAACCCGAAGGGTTCGCGGCAATCTTTCTGTAAAAGCTTGAGATTGCTTCGTTTCACTCGCAATGACAACTTTCTATGTCTATTTTTCGGTCACTATCACCTCCTTTCCTATTGTCTGTATGTATCCGCATTTAGGGCATTTTATCTCTATTGCTAATATCTCGCCTTTCATAAGCAGTCTTTTGCACTTTTTGCACCTTATTTCCTTTGTATATACACATTGAGCGCCGAATATTTTCATCTGAAAATCCCCCCTTTCCCCCCTTTGCTAAGGGGGCTATAACTGTTCCCCTCTTTGAAAAAGAGGGGTTAGGGGAGATTTTTATTCCCTTTTGTGTTTTTTCCAAACATGATTGTTTCATACCCTTCACCTCAAGAGTTTATAGGTTATCGGTATTTCCATCTTTAACCCCGCATTGTAGCCGTGTCTGAAAGGACACGCCTTTTTTATAAGCTCAACCGCGCTTATGTCCAAAATCTCATAACCGGAAGACTTCTTTAATACGATATCTTTGAGCTCGCCTGTCTTGTCTAAATGCACCAGTATAAGGACTGCTCCCTCTATTCCCCTTCGGCGGGCAATATAAGGATAATGCTTCATCGATTCAATCTTGTCTATAAATGCCCTTATAATTACGGATTTATCAATATCCGCGCCTGTGCCTGCTGAAGCGGACGGCATTGACGGTTTTGAGGCTATAGGCGCTGCAGGGATTAATCCCGACTCTTTATTCACGCTTGATATCTCGACAGGCGGCTGCGGCTCTGGAGCTTCTACTATTATTTTTTCTATCTCTTTTTCGGATTCAAGTTCAAGTTCGGGCTCTGGTTCAGGCTCTGGTTCCGGCTCTGGCTCAGGCCCTGGCTCAGGCTCTGGCAATCTTATCTCCTCTATTTCGGGCAGAAGTGAGCTCGTTTTTATTCCTATACGGATAGGCATTTCTTCGAGTTCCCCAGGCTGAAACTTGTCTAAATTAAATCCCGGCAAGAGCAAAAGAATTAAATGTCCCAAGAAAGAAATGAGAAATGCATTCTTTACTACTCTATTTTCCATCTTACTTATGTTCCTGTGCACTTGTGCTCTTCTGCTCTAACTTAGTAGAAATTACCAACCCTTCTGCTTTTGCCTGCTTGGCAATATCCATAACCCGGACTGCTAAGCCTAAGTCTATTTTTTCATCAGCTTTCAGAATTACAGTTTTCTTGGGAGTAGTTTCTAATCTTTGCTCAAGGGCATTTTTTAACTCATCAATGCTGATTTTTCTATCATTAAGGAAAATCTCGTTTTCATGGTTTATAAATACGCTAACATTTTCTTCTTCCTGGAGCGCGGCAGTTTTTGCAGTTGGTAAGGTTATTTCTATTCCCGATTGCACTATAAAATTGGCGGTGAGCATAAAGAAAATAAGCAACAAAAATACAATATCAATCAGGGGAGCAATATCTAAATGCATACTTATCTTCTTTCGTCCTTCAAACTCCATATTCTACGTCCTCCTTCAACTGCTCACTCTTTCTTTCTGCGCAGGGTCTTCCAATTCCTAACCACTCCATTAGCGACTCGACCGCATCTTTCATCTGGGCAGAGAAATTATCCACCCTTCCCTCAAAATAATGATAAAAGAACATTGAGGGAATAGCTACGAATAATCCTGCCGCAGTGGTTATAAGCGCTTCCCAGATACCGCCGGCTAAAACTGAAGCATCAACCCTTCCGCCTAATTCCTGAATCTTCATAAAAGCTCTTATCATCCCGGTAACAGTACCCAAAAGTCCCAAAAGGGGGCTGATATGAGCAATGATTCCCAGGGCTCTTAAATTTTTTTCTAACCTTCTTAATTCTCTTGAACCTGCCTGGGCAATTATCCTCTCTTTCTCCTCATATTGCCTTGCACGGATGTGGATACCTATAGCTAAAATATGCGACATAGGCCCGGGATAATCACAGCATAATTTCTCCGCTTCGCTTATTTTATCTTCTTGCAATAACTTTTTTATCCGGGACAAAAAATTAGGCACATTAACCTTTGCCCGGTGAAAGTGATACAACCGCTCCAAAACAACCGTAACGGCTACCACCGAGCATAAAGCAATTGGCCACATCAAAGGGCCGCCTTTTAAAAAGAATTCCAACATAAATTATATCCTTTCATTTGTTTTAGATATATAACTATGTTAGACATTTCTAACTTTCACATTAAAAAATTATCTTCTTTAAAGTCCTTGTTTTATCTTTCTTATTCTACACCTGCGCCTTCTGTTGCTTTTGTGTTTTTAATACACGCTTTCCTGATGCGGATCCTTCCGTCAATTATGCTTACGACCATATTCCCTCCAGCCCTTGCCTGATATCGTCGTTTATCTCTATGAAAATTTTTACGATAAGAGGGTCAAACTGACTGTCCGAATGCCTCCGGATTTCTTCAACCGCATCATCAAAGCTCCTTCCTTTTCTATAAGCCCTGTCCTGTATCAGAGCTGAAAGCGTGTCGGCAACCGCTACAATCCTTGCGCCTATCGGAATATCCCTGCCTTTGAGCCTGGACGGATAACCAGAGCCGTCAAACCTTTCATGGTGGTATAAAACTATTTCCCATATTGCGCCGTCCGACTTAAAAACCTTAACAGGCGATAAAATCTTGGCCCCGATTTCAGGATGTCTTTTCATCCATTTCCAGTCTTGTTCCGTAAATACGCCTGATTTTTTCAATACATCGTCGGGTATCCCAATCTTGCCTATGTCGTGCAAGTGTCCCGTGATATGAATAATATCCGCCTGTTTTGTGTTAAATCCCATTGCGAGGGCGATTAGACGGCTTATAACCGCCACCTGTTGAGAGTGGTTATGAGTAAGTCCGTCTCTCGCGTCAACGGCATTACCGAGAGATTCGCTCAACTGGTGCATAGAGAGGCAGGCACTAGTGCAAGGGCCAATATTGCAAAAAAGCTTCTCAATTTCCGGCAGATAAATAACAGGTTTCATAATTCCTCCCCGTATACATTTACGCGGTTTCTGCCGCTTCTTTTTGCTTCATAAAGTGCGCTGTAAACCGTCTCAGTAAGAGTGTCAACATGCCTGTCAGGCGGCAGTCCGCAGCCGCTAATGCTTACAGTTACAAAACCACAGCCTCCAAATAATCTTCCATATGTGAACTTAACTTTTTATTCTTTTTATTTTCCATATTAACTATTATTTAGGGTCTGCTGAAAAACTCATCAGACCCCTATTTAATGCGTTTTATATAGTATCCAAATTTTTAGCATTTTTCAGTAAGCCCTATTTAGACACATCTTTATTTGTTAGATTAGTCTAACATATTCAATCTAATTTGTCAAGCGCTTTTTTTATTTTTAAAATTTTTTATTTTTGAAGCAAGGGATTAGAGTTAAACCTTGAATGTAGGATTTAAAGCGATTTGCTTTCTACTTTCAAGGTTTGACCCTAATTTCTTCTGCGATACCAATCTTTATAACATCCTCTTTTTTCTGGCATCCGTAAAATATCAAGGCAAGCATTAATATTGACAATAAAGTTGCTGATTTTTTCATAATCCAGACCTCCACAGCATTTAATGTTTAGTAATTTTACACAAGTGCAGTTGTTTTTTACAAGGCAGATTTTATTTTAACAATCTTTAGGGTTAACTTTTAAAAATCAAAAGCTCTTTTTCCATTTCAATAATCTCATTGAGTTAAGTATTACCACAAGTGAGCTTGTTTGATGAAAGACCGCCGCTGCAATCATGCTGATGATCCCGTAAGATGCCAATCCTATCATTGCGGTATTGAATACCAGAGCAAAGGCGATATTCTGCCGGATCACCGACAATGCCTTACTCCCCAAAGCGATTATCCGCGGCACACTTAAGATATCATCATTTAGAATCACCACATTGGCGGCCTGCACAGTGATATCACTGCCGATCACCCCCATGGCAATTCCCACATCCGCTGCCGCCAGCGCCGGGGCATCGTTAATACCGTCTCCCACCATTACAATGACCTGGCCCAACTCCTTTAA
>NDHX01000011.1 GCA_013626165.1 bacterium Unc6 | reverse complement strand
AAGCAGATCTTATGGTTATTCAGCCAGGGTATCCTTGGATCAAGCCCGTTTTTCAAGAGCTTTGCCTGAAGGTTATCCAGGAGCGGCCTAACTGCATCTTGATGTTCAAACCCAAAAACATCGACCCTGACATAATCGCCATGCAGCTTTACCTTGCCTTGCACATTTCTTAGAAAGTGCCGATGGATTAGATCAGGAGTCATTGAGAGGAATTTACCACCCAGATCGTTGCGGAAGGCACTTATTAAATTGAAGGCCATCAGTTTCAATGCCAGGTTAGCTGTGACGGCATTGAGGTTTGTGCTTACCAGGAGATTGAAACCGAGTTTTTAATCCCACCAATAAACCTGTAAAGAAAAAAATAAGATTTAAATCAGAGGAGATAGGACTTTTAAAGAAAAAGGCAGTAAAAATTAAGGGCGTAACTTCTCTACGCCATAATAAAGAATTTACAATTGACCTTCCTCCAAGGTCACATAAATTATTGACTTTTAACTAAATAATAGATACAATATGAAACATAAGACCTTATGGACCACTTCAAACGTTACAGAAGCACCGGAAGAAAGAGATAGAACTACTCCAAGCAAGAAAAAGTTATTGTTCAGTAGCATCAAAATTTAGCGCCTCACTGAGTTCTGTGGTACGATAAAATCAGACATTTCGGGAAAAGGGGAAAATGGCCTTCAGTTCAAACCGGCACCAGGTCGGCCTTTATGGCTAACGGATTCTCAAAAAAGTTGTGCGGTAATATGTCAAAATAAAAAATAATAAGATTTCTTTTGTAACAAGATACAAAAAGTCTATAACACATAGATCTTAACCTCGACCTATTGTTTGGGTTTGATGAAATAACAAGTTTAAGAAAGACCCTCTGGATCTAAAAACAAGAGCTCGTCTTGTGTAAGAATAAGCACTTTGCCACATCTTGCTTTCTATGCTTTTCAATCACTGTTTTATTAAGAAAAGCAAGTCAGGTCTGTATTATTTATTGTGCGGGTTAGCAGTTTAGCTTTTAAGCCAGAGATATATACTTTTTTCAGAGGTTTAACCTTAAGCAGGAACAAGATGTTCTTTCTTATTACCTATCAAGGATAAGTTTAACGGGGTCTCTTAATTTTCAAAGAAATAATTTATTGTTGTTGATTATTCACAATATTAACAAATTAACAAAGAAAGAAAAAGTAGCAAAAAGAAAAAAAGTTACCATTACAAATTATTAATCAGTGACATATTATATGAGGGAGGAATATGTTGAAATATTTAAACCTTCAAAACAAATCCTGCAAAAGCAGGACATCTATTGTGAGGCTTTATGATAGATTCAGACAACAGATTGACAGGATTGATAAAAATATAGTTGAACTCTTAAATAGAAGAGCACAGGTTGCTCTTCAGATAGGAGAAATTAAAAAAAACACAGGTAGAGGTATCTTTTCTCCTATCAGGGAGCAGCAGATATATAAAAATATAATAAGGAAAAACAGAGGCCCTTTATCTGAACAAGACCTTAAAAGTATTTTCACAGAGATTATATCTGCATCCCGCTCACTTGAAAAACATATAGCTGTTGCGTACCTCGGTCCTCAGATGACATATACCCATCTTGCTTCGTTGAAAAAATTTGGCTCATCTGTAAGTTACACTCCTTGCAGGACTATAGAAGATGTTTTTTCTGAGGTTGAAAAAGATTCCTGTGATTATGGGGTGGTCCCTATAGAAAATTCAATAGAAGGGCCCGTTGAAATTACACTTGATATGCTTGTTGATACGAAACTAAAAATATTTTCAGAGATTGTTGTTCGTATATCACACTTTCTTCTTGCACCTTCAAAACAGATAAAAATAAGAAAAATTTATTCAAAAGATCAGGTTTTTGGACAGTGCAGGCAATATATTAAAGAGAATTATCCTGATACTCAATTAGTTGAAACTTCAAGTACTGCTGAGGCTGCAAAAATTGTATCAAAAACAAAAGATTCAGCCTGTATAGCAAGCATTTTAGCCGCCAAAATGTATTCATTAAATATTATTGCAAAAAATATTGAAGACAGTTATATGAATATAACTAAATTTCTTGTTCTTGCAAGACAAGATACCGAGCGTTCAGGTGTGGATAAGACATCTATAGTGTTTGCTGTAAAGGATAGACCCGGCGCATTGCATGATGCAATACTGCCGTTTAAAAAGGCGAATATAAATATGACAAAGATAGAATCCCGTCCTTCAAAAAAAAAGGCATGGGACTATTATTTTTTCGTGGACTTTTCAGGCCACAGAACACAAAAAAATATAGTAAAGGCATTGCAGGAGTTAGAAAAACATTGCAGTTATTTAAACATATTAGGCTCCTATCCAGTAGAAAAATAATAATTTTTAGAGGAGTTATGCCAATACCATATAAGGTTTTTACATTTATTATGGCAGGAGGAAAAGGAGAAAGGTTGCATCCTCTTACCCAGGATAGGGCAAAGCCAGCAGTTCCTTTCGGGGGGATATACAGGGTTATAGATTTTACTCTTTCCAATTGCTTGAATTCGGGTTTGAGAAAGATATACATCCTTACGCAATATAAGTCCATATCGCTTTCAAGACATATCAGACAGGGTTGGAGCATATTTGATTCTGAGTTGGGTGAGTTTATAGAGATTATGCCCGCACAGCAAAGGATAGATGAGCGCTGGTACCAGGGAACCGCCGATGCAGTATATCAAAACCTTTATTCTATTGAAATGGAAAAGCCTCAACCCGATTATATACTTATACTTGCAGGCGACCATATATATAAGATGGATTATAGGAAAATGATTGGGTATCATATAGAAAAGCAGGCGGATGTAACAGTTGCAGCTGTTGAATCACCCATACAGAAGGCAGGTCAGTTTGGTATCATTGAAATGTCACAGGACAGCAGGGTTTTGGGTTTTGAAGAAAAGCCTGCTTCTCCGAAACCTATACCCGGCAGAACGGATAAGGCTCTTGTTTCAATGGGCATATATGTATTTAACAGAGATGTGCTTAAAGAAGAACTTGGCATTGACAGAGATAAGCCTACACAACATGATTTTGGTAAAAATGTGATTCCTGCAATGATAAGGGGAAAAAAAATGTATGCATACCCCTTTGAAGATGAAAACAGAAAAAATATTTTATACTGGAAAGATATAGGGACACTTGATGCATATTATGAAGCCAATATGGATCTTGTTCAGGTTGAACCTATATTTAATCTTTATGATAATAACTGGCCTGTAAGGACACACCAGGGGCACTGGCCTCCTTCCAAGACAGTATTTGCAGGAGGAGAAGAACCTGAAAGGATTGGGCTTGTTCTGAATTCGCTTATATGTAACGGATGTATCATAAGCGGCGGGAGGGTTGAAAGGTCTATACTATCACCGGGGGTAAGAATAAATAGTTATTCACATATTCAAGATAGTATTATAATGGAGGGGTGTAATATCGGAAGGCATGTAAAGATAAAAAGAGCAATACTTGATAAAAATGTTATTGTTGAAAATGGTGCTACAATAGGGTTTGATATAGAAAAAGATAAAAAAAGATTTATGGTTACATCTTCAGATATTGTGGTAGTTGCAAAAGGAACGGTGGTAAAAAAATAGGTAATGGCAATAGGCAGTATTAAGGCGGGAGGGTGTTTATGACAAAAAAAAGGTCGTGCTTACATTTCCAACATCTCTTTTAAATGAGCCCATCACATACCATCTTATAAAAGATTATGACCTTATGGTGAATATACTTATGGCAAAGGTAAATCCCAATGAAGAAGGTATTCTTGTTCTGGAAATCACAGGTAAAAAACTCAAACTAGACGAAGGCTTTAAGTATCTTGAAGCAAAGGGTGCAAAGATACAATCTCTTGCCCGTGATATAAAATGGTATGAAAAAAGATGTACCCACTGCACTGCCTGTATATCTACCTGTCCGACAGGGGCTTTTTTCTTAGACAGGGAGAATATGCTTATATCGTTTAATAAAGAAAAATGTATAGCGTGTGAACTATGTCTAAAAACCTGTCCATACAAGGCCATAGAGATAGTATTCTAAGCCTGCCTGCTTTTTTGCTCTTACCTGTGGCGGGCAGGGATTTCAGGTGGCGGGCAATCGCAAGAGGCAGGGAAAAATCTCAATGTCAGTTCTTAAAAATTATAACTCTGAGGCGATAAGAAAACCAAGAATAAGAGAGGTTAAACAGATACACAGTCTTATAAATTCTTATGCAAAACAGGGGCTTATGCTGCCCCGTTCACTTTCTGAATTGTACGAAAGTATAAGAGATTTCTGGGTCGCCGTTAAAAATAAGAAAGTGGTAGGATGTGTTGCATTGCATATATTCTGGGATAATCTTGCAGAGATTAAGTGTTTGGCGGTTTTCTCTTCTTGCCAAAAACAGGGAATTGGAACTGAACTTGTAGAAAAGTGTCTTGAAGATGCCAAGTATTTTGGTGTAAAAGATGTATTTACACTTACATACAGGCCGGAATTTTTTAAACGGTTTGGATTTAAAAGAATACAAAAAGAGAAACTTCCTCACAAGATATGGATAGATTGTATGCGATGTCCGGAATTTCCGAAATGTAATGAGGTAGCACTGATATGGACAGGTGGTTAAAAGCCGTCGTTCGTATGCCGTATTTCGTATATCGTAAAAGAAACGGAATACGAAATACAGGCGACGGACAACGGAATACGGGCTACAGATGACGGAATAAAGTATGGCACAAGAAAAAATACTTATAATAAATAACAACCCTGATGAGGTTTCAGTTATAAAAACTGACTTTGAAAAAAAAGGTTATAATGCTATTTTTGCATATAGCGGAGAAGAAGGGATAAAAAAAGCTCATGAGGAAAGTCCGGACCTTATCATTCTTGAAATTGTGCTTCCGGATATCAGCGGTTTCAAGGTATGCGAAAAACTAAAAACAGACCCACAAACTAAAAACATCCCCATAATTGCTCTTACCGCTAAGTCTTCCTGGAAAGATATTTCTCATGGAAGGTCTGTTGGTGTGGAGGATTATATTCCAAAGCCTTATGAGGCGGCTGTTTTACAGAGCAGAGTAAGACATTGTCTTGATAAAATCAAAAAGACAGCATGGACAGCACCTATTGAAAAAGAATCTGAATATGGCAGAAAAAGGATATTGATTGCCTCAAGCGATAAAGAACTATTGAAATATTTAGTAAACAGATTTGAAGCTCATACCTTGGTGCATAAAGACCGTTATACTGTTTTTGTTAAATCTACGGCTCCCGATGCAATCAATACCATACACCTTGAACATCCCGATTTGATTATACTTGATTCTTATCTTCAGGGATTGGATGGATATAGAGTTTGTGAACGCATTAAATCAAGTCCCAGCATCTTTTCAATTCCACTTATACTTATAGAGAGGGTAAAAAGGGGTTTCTTTGCCGTTCCCTGTAAGGCTGATGTACTCATACCTTTTCCTGTTGAATTTGAAGACCTTCTTAACAATGCAAGACTTCTTTTTTCTAAATAAAAAATGGGCACACTTATAATGATAATTGATAAGATACTTGAAAATATACCTGTTAAAAATATTGCCCGTTATAGACTTATTGAAAAACTTGGGGAAGGTGGTTTTGGTGTAGTCTATAAGGTAGAATCAAAAGGTTTGCTTTATGCCATTAAAATATTAAACTCTGATCTTTCGCATAATAAAGATATTATTGGCAGATTTATCCGTGAGGCAAACCTGCAGAGACAATTAAAACATCCTAATATTATAAGTACAGTAGAAACGGGTAAGCACATGGGAAGGCACTATATTGTCTCTGAGTTTGCAGAAGGTCGTGACCTGAGGGCAAGAATTCGTAAAGGGGGGCACTTAAATCAATATGATACATTGATAATTATGGGACACATTGCAAGTGCTTTAGAATATCTCCACAGTCATTCCATTGTGCATCAGGATTTAAAACCTGCAAATGTTCTTTTCCATAAAGATATTGTAAAGCTCTGTGATTTCGGTATATCAACAATAAGCGGAAGCTATCTTAAATCCAGGATAGAACTAACCATCAGGATGGGCAGTGCCCCCTATATGTCCCCTGAACAGATAAAAGGCGGAAGCATTGACCACAGAAGCGACATATATGCATTCGGGGTTACATCTTACGAAACAGCAACGGGGCAGAGCCCTTTTCTTGCACAGGATATACATACGACAAAGATGAAACACCTGAACTACACACCCGCTGACCCTTACAGAATCAATCCAGGTGTATCAAAAAAGCTGAGTGATTGCATAATGAAAATGATAGAAAAAGAGCAGGATAAAAGGTATCAATCAATAGAAGAAATTCTTAAAAGTCTGTCGGATATTGCAGGAAGACAGTTAAGAACAGAATTTGAGAACACCTCTTCAAACACAGGAACAATAAAATTTAAGTCCATAAAACCGACTATTCAATACGGGGACGGCTTTTTACAGGATACAAGTTCCAACGGATTTTCTTTTACAACAATAAATGTTCTTCAACCAACAAACAGGATAGAGGTTGAGATAAAAAACAAAAATTATCCATCAGGGCTAAAAGCAATTGCAGAGGTTTTAATCGTAGAAAAAATATCTGAGGCACAGTATAAGGTAAAATGCAGATTTATAAATATGGACTATTACGAAAAAGGAACAGTAGAGAAAAACCTCCCCGGTTTATAGGAGCTGTAAAAAAAATACAGGGTATGGGAGATATGGAAGAGGACTTTGAATAGAAATGGCGGTTCTTCCGTTTAAAGTAATTTATAAAGACGAAGATATTATTGTTATTGATAAACCTTCCGGACTTCTTGTTGTTCCCACGCCAAAAAAGGAAAAACATACACTTGTCCATATTCTTAATGAATTTTTAAAAAGTAAAAACTTAAGTCCGGCAAGCCCTGTTCACAGAATTGACAGAGAAACATCCGGTATTATTATTTTTGCTTTCAACAAAAACAGTTTGGAGCGGCTTACCCTTCAGTTTCGTCATCATACAATAAAAAGGATATACCTTGCGGTTGTTCAGGGCTATGTCCAAGAAAAAAAGGGAAAAGTTGATATTCCTCTTGCAACGGATCCAAATACACATAAAGTATTTGCAACAAGAAGCACAATTGCAAGTCAGCCCTCTGTTACACTATACAGGGTTCTTCAGTATCTTCCTGACTTAACACTTCTTGAGATCCAGCCTCAGACAGGAAGGACAAACCAGATAAGGGTTCATCTTGCGTATATTGGACATCCCGTAGTGGGTGAAAGAAAATATGCAATTGCAAACAGGTATCCTGTAAAATTCAGGCGGGTGGCATTGCATTCATCAAAACTTGAGATAAGGCATCCTAAAACAGGTCGCATTATGGCTTTTAAGTCTCCGCTTCCGAAGGATATAAAGACCCTTATTGAAGGAAAATAGCAGAAAAGGTACAATATGGTTTGATGAAAAACTCATCAGACTCTAAAATAATCCCATAGGGCTTTAAAGAGCAACTGGTGCTCTGGTGCACTGGTGCCGGTGGCCGTCACGGATCACCGTCACGGATACAAGTTATTAACCAGTAACATATTATGCGATGGGGGGGATATGAAAGCAGCCAAGTCATTTATTGTAATGCCTGCTTTACCAAAAGAATTGGCAGGGCTTAAAAAATTGTCATATAACTTTTGGTGGACATGGGATTCTGAATCCCTTGAATTATACAGGAGACTTGAAAGGGATTTGTGGGAGAAGGTCTATCATAATCCTATAGAATTGCTTGGGCGGATACAACAGGATAAATT
The DNA here is from genome assembly GCA_013626165.1 of bacterium Unc6. Taxonomy (NCBI): domain Bacteria; kingdom Pseudomonadati; phylum Candidatus Omnitrophota; genus Candidatus Velesiimonas; species Candidatus Velesiimonas alkalicola. The sequence continues at coordinate 42,130 of NDHX01000011.1, read as the reverse complement.
AAAGGAGGCTAAAGAGGACGAGGCATTTAGCAGCTATCTTAAAAAAGTTGTAGACCGACTTGATGTATACCTGAAAAAAGACGGCTGGTTCCAGAATGTTTATGGTTCCAAACATCCTGCCCAGATGGCATATTTTTCTTTAGAATACGGATTTCATGAGTCTCTTCCCATTTATTCAGGAGGGCTCGGTGTTCTTGCAGCAGACTACTTAAAGTCTGCAAGCGACCTTGGTATCCCAATGGTTGGGATAGGACTTCTTTACAGGAGAGGATATTCCCACCAGAGGCTTGATACAGATGGATGGCAACAGGAAGTATACAGGGACATAGATTATTATCAATTGCCTCTGCAGCGGGTTGAGGACCAGAAAGGAAACCCCCTTGAGATTGAATTAAATTTTCCGCAAGGACAGGCATTTGCACATATATGGAGGCTTGATGTTGGAAGGGTGCCTCTTTATTTTCTTGATACTTCGTTTATTTCAAATCCTCCCTGGGCAAGAGAAATCACACAGCATCTATACGGCGGTGATCAGGATATGAGAATCAGGCAGGAGATAGTGCTTGGTATAGGAGGCATAAAAGCATTAAGGCAAATGGGGCTTTCCCCCAATATCTTTCATATGAATGAGGGTCATTCTTCGTTTCTTTTACTTGAGAGGATAAGAGAGCTTGTTGAAGAAGAAAAGATTTCGTTTTCACAAGCCTGTGAGATTGTTTCTGCCGGGAGCATATTTACAACACATACAGCTGTTCCAGCCGGAAACGATGTGTTCGCTCCTGATATGGTTATAAAATATTTTGACAATTTTATACAAAAGATTGGTATAACAAAAAAAGAATTTTTCGCATTTGGAAGACAAAATCCTGAAGATGATAAAGAGATGTTTTCAATGACTGTTCTTGCTCTGAAACTTTCAACAGGGTCAAACGGTGTAAGTCAGATTCACAGGACAGTGAGTCAGAAATTGTGGAAGAATATATGGCAGAAATTGCCAGTAAAGGAAATACCCATTGATTCAATAACAAATGGTGTGCATGTAAAGACATGGATATCCTACGATATGGCAGCGCTTTTTGATAGGTATTTAGGACCCCGCTGGGTATCTGATCCGCCCGACCAGGAGGTTTGGGAAAAGATTGATAAAATCCCCTCTCTTGAATTGTGGAAGACACATGAAAGAAGAAGAGAAAGACTTGTTGTTTTTACAAGACAGAGACTTGTTGAAGAAGGTATCAGAAAGAACATCCCATCTTCTGAATTAAAAGCAATTGAGGACATACTAAATCCCGAGGCATTTACCCTCGGTATAGCAAGAAGATTTGCAACATATAAAAGGATTGTCCTTATATTTCAGGATATTGAAAGGCTTGCAAAGATTGTAAATAGCAATTTCCCTGTTCAGATAATAATTGCAGGCAAGGCTCATCCTAAGGATAATCCTGGAAAACAGATGATAAAGGAACTTTTACATTTTATAAAAGAGCCGAGGTTGCAGGGCAGGGTTGTTTTTATTGAGGACTATGATTTAAATGTTGCGAGGTATCTTGTTCAGGGTTGCGATGCATGGCTTAATCTTCCCAGAAGGCCTCTTGAGGCAAGCGGCACAAGCGGAATGAAGGCAAATATAAATGGTGTTCTTAATATAAGTGTGCTTGATGGGTGGTGGTGTGAGGCTGAGAGAGAAAATACCGGATGGACAATAGGATTTGGAGAAGAATACACAGACCATAAATATCAAGACCAGATTGAGGCAAACAGGCTGTATGATATTATTGAAAAAGAAGCAGTACCTCTTTTTTACGAAAGGAGCAGAGACGGTCTTCCTAGAGAATGGATAAAAAGAATGAAAAATGCGATAAAAAAAATGGGTCCTGTGTTTAACACACATAGAATGGTAAAAGAATATTTAGAGAAGAAATACCTGCCCGCATATGAAGATGTAAAATCCTTATCAAAAAATAATTTTCAGAAAGCAAAAGAACTTAGTTCTTGGAAACAGAAGATAAAATTTGGTTGGCAATCTGTCAAAATAGAAAGCGTGAACGAGGGTGAAACTACAAACTTAAAAACAGGTTCTAAACTTTCTGTTGAGGCAATTGTCCACCTCGGAGATTTAAGCCCCGATGATGTATGTGTCCAGATATATGCGGGCAGGGTAGATGTAGACGGAGAGATACCAGATGGAGAACCGATAGATATGGAATGGAAAAAAGAGGAGGCATCTACCCCAAAAATGTCGGGTTCTTATCTTTTCTGTGGTTGTATTACTTGTCAGACCACCGGACATATCGGTTACTCTATCCGTGTTCTACCTTCTCATCCTGATTTGATAAACAGGTTTGAACCAGGATTTGTTGTGTGGGGATGAGAAAATAGCAGGTAGTAGGTAGGGGAAAAAATGGTGACGCGCAACTGATGCTCTGGCAACATGTGACAGGTGACAGGAACCCCCCGGGCACCAGCAGCACACCAGAGCACCCCCTGGGTGTTGTGAATTTTAAGGCTTGCAATGTTTTTCAGTCACCTGTCACATGTCACCTATAAAAAGGAGGGATATGTCAACATATGTTGCATTTGATTTAGGTGCTGAAAGCGGAAGAACAATAGTCGCAAATTTAAAGGACAGCAAGGTGCATCTTGAAGAAGTTAGTAGATTTTCCAATATTCCCGCTATGCTTCCTGATGGATTACACTGGAATGTGCTGGGTTTGTTTTTGGAGATGAAAAATTCTCTTAAAAGTGTTGTTAAAAAAACAAAAGGAAATATTTATGGGCTCGGTATAGACACCTGGGGAGTTGATTTTGGTCTTATCGGGAAAAACGATGTTCTCTTGAGCAGTCCCTACCATTACAGGGATTTAAAAACACAAGGAATGATAGAAGAGGCTTTAAAGTTTGTATCAAAAGAAAGATTTTACGAAAAGACAGGCATACAGTTTATGAGGATAAATACAGTTTTTCAATTACTGTCAATGGTAAAGAACAATCCTTGCCTTCTTGAAAATGCAGAAACTATGTTAATGATGCCGAGCCTTTTTAGGTTTCTTTTAACAGGTGAGAAAAAAGAGGAATTTACAATTGCAACAACAAGCCAGATGTTTAATCCGGTAAAAAATAACTGGGAAACAGAAATTATTGAAAAACTCAAGATACCTGTCAGAATTCTTCCCCCCGTTGTCCGACCGGGCCTACATTCTTCAAAACTTCTTCCTTATATATCAGAAGAATTAAAGGTGAAAGATATTCCTGTGATTACAACAGCAGGACACGACACTGCTTGTGCGGTTGCAGCAGTTCCAGCACAAGGGAATAACTGGGCATACATAAGTTCAGGAACATGGTCTCTTTTAGGTGTGGAGATAAAACAACCGATACTTACTCAAAAGGCTCTTTTTTATAATATTACCAATGAAGGCGGTTTTGCAGATACATATAGATTTCTTAAAAATATTATGGGTATGTGGCTTATTCAGCAGTGTAGGAAGATATGGGAAAAAAAAGGCATGACCTATACATATCCTCAACTGACAAAAATGGCAAAACTTGCAAAACCGTTTCAGATGTTTATAGACCCCAACAACAAAGAATTTATAGCACCAAAAGATATGACCCTACAGATACAAGAGTTCTGTCAGCATACAGGTCAAAAATTTGTAAAAGATATTTCCTCTATTACAAGATGTTGTTTAGAAAGCCTTGCGCTTACATATAGAGCAACTATTGAACAGATTGAAGAACTCGTAGATAAAAATATTGAGGTTATACATATTGTAGGCGGAGGTTCTCAAAACGAACTTTTATCTCAATTTACAGCCAATGCAACAAATAGAATAGTTTTATCCGGACCTGTTGAAGCAACCGCTGTTGGGAATATTCTTATACAGGCATATCAAACCAAACAGGTTCAATCAATAGAACATTTAAGGACAATTGTAAGAAAATCTTTTCCGATACAGGAATATAAACCCAAAGATGCAGATAGTTGGAATGAAGCGTACATAAGATATAAAAAAATAATAAGTAGCATCTTCTAAAATAATGGCGCATGTTATTAAGAGGAAGGTTATTTTCAAATCTTTTTATAAGAAAATATAGCCCCGTTTTTGGATTTACCACATTCAGGGCATTTGTATTTTGGCTCGGGATTCTTTTATATTATAGTCGCGGCTTTTTTTAAAAAACAAACTTTAACTTTCCGAAACTGTATATTGAAAATGCCTGGCAGGGTACTTGTTTTTGGTTTATTATCTACCTTTCTAATATTACCTGTTGCAGTTTTTCTTTTTTTCTCAATAACAGGAATATTGCTTCTTTCATTTTATTTTATTATCCTTGTCGCAGGTTTGGTACTCGGGTTTATCGGAACTTCTGTTGCAACTGGAAGCGCGTTAAGAAAATCTTTTTTGTCCATCCCCAAACAAGTCGGGGCAGGCGGACTTAGACAGGCAGAAACATCTGTACAGAATGGGATTTTGGTATGGATATTATACTTGAGTTCATTGCTATTGCTTTTATTCAGATGCTTCCTGTTGCGGGTGCGTTTTTAACATTTTTCATAATATGTTTTTCATTGGGTTCTGTTGCCGTCACAGTTTTTGGTAATCGTGAAGATAAGCCCGAAGGTTTTAAACATAATCTTCCTGTGTCAGACCCCAATTCTGTCAACTCTAATGCGGTAATCTCATTTATGCTTGGTTTTTCTGCAATAATACCTGAATGGGGAATTTTATTGGGACTTATTGCCGTTGTTTTTGGAATAATTGCATTATATCAAATAAAAAATAAAAAGAGCAAGGGTGAGGGATTTGCATTTTTCGGTATAGGTTTTGCAGTGCTTTTTATATTGATGCAAATTTTGGTATTGGCAACAAGCTCTTAAAATAAGAGGGAGAATATGTGCAAAATAGTAAGATATATTGGTAAAAAGGATGCAATTAAAATAATTATAGGAGGGCTTTCAAGGTTAGAGTACAGAGAATATAACTCATCAGGTATAGCATACTTGGATAACGGAAATATATCTTTTGTAAAAAGCGGTGGAAAACTTAAAAAGTTAAATAAATTACTGATTAAAAATTATACACCCTCTTCTTTTGGCATCGGACATACAAGATGGACAACAGAAAGGGATAAAGATATAGAATCTATCTCGGATTATGTGATATACCTGCCTGATGTTACCGAGATGTTTTCTCCGATATTTGTTGCAATCCCTTGCAGATGCTTGCATATTATACTGTTGTTTTCAGGGGCTGTGATGTGGACCAGCCAAGAAATCTTACAAAATCTGTAACAGTAGAATAACCTTGATATAAAAAATATAAAATGCTTGTTTTTGTCAAATAGAGGTTATGCTCATAGGCTATATTAGTTTATAAGTTATGCGAAGTATATTGAAATAAAACAAAAGTCAAATTGAGATTTAATCCTTATTTAAGTGAAAACATCAATTATTGTTCCGGTGTATAATGAAGAAAAAACCGTTGGAATTGTTTTACAAAAACTTCTTAAACTTCCGATAAATAAAGAAATTATAGTTATTGATGATGGTTCAACAGACAAAACAGAAAGCATATTAAAACAGTTTACATCAAAACCCGATATAAAAATATTTAGAAAGGCAAAGAACGAAGGTAAAGGCTCTGCAATAAGAACAGGAATTTTAATTGCAACAGGTGATATAATCACAATCCAGGATGCAGACCTCGAATATAAGCCAGAAGAAATAATACACCTTATTCAGCCCATTACAGATGGTAAAGCAGATGTTGTATATGGCTCTCGTTTTTTAAATAATAAAAAGGTTACAGGTTTTTTCCACAGATTAATAAATGCGTTTTTTACATTTCTTACAAATATTTTATACAGGTCCAGACTTACGGATATGGAAACCTGTTATAAGGTATTTAGAAGCAGCATAATTAAACAGATAAATCTTAAATCAAAACATTTTGAGGTAGAAGCAGAAATTACTGTAAAAGTTCTTAAAAAAGGTTTTAAGATAAATGAGATTCCTGTTTCATATCAAAGAAGAACTTATCATCAAGGTAAAAAGATAGGCTGGAAAGATGGTTTAAGAACACTATGGATATTGTTTAAATTATATATATGACGGGTCGGGGAGTTTCCAGACCCGTCAAATATTTAATGATTTTTAATTTGGAGAATTATGAGAATAATTGTAACAGGTGGGGCAGGGTTCATCGGTTCCTGGGTAGCACAAAAATTTATAGAAGAAGGACACAGTGTAAGTATTATTGACAACCTTTCTCAGGGTAAAAAATCTAACATACCCAGAGGGGCAAGATTTTATAAGATAGACATTCAGGATGATCTGGAAAAAGTATTTGAAAAAGAAAAACCTGATATTGTTTCTCACCATGCGGCACAGATAGATGTAAGAAAATCTATCTGCAACCCAAGGTTTGATGCAGGTATAAATATAATAGGGACTTTAAACCTTCTTGAAAATTCAATAAAATGTAGTGTAAGAAAATTTATATTTGCATCAAGCGGAGGGGTCATGTATGGTGAGGCTGATATTATACCTGCGCCTGAAACATCCCCTATAAATATTTTCTCTCCATATGGTGTATCAAAAAGATCGGCGGAACTTTATTTGCTATATTATAAAAATATCTATTGCCTTAATTATATCGCGTTAAGATACGGTAATGTATATGGACCAAGACAGGACCCTCATGGTGAGGCAGGAGTTGTTGCAATATTTATACAAAAAATGTTAGAGGGAAAGGTTCCTACCATATTTGGAGATGGACGGCAGACAAGGGATTATGTGTATGTGGAAGATGTAGTAAAAGCAAATATACTTGCACTAAAGTATAGCGGTAGGCATTCAATATTTAATATCGGCACAGGTAAAGGAACATCTGTCAATTGGCTTTATAAAAATCTTTCACACATCATAGGTTTTAATAAAAAACCGGATTATAAAAAGCCAAGAAAGGGTGAACTTCAAAAAAGCACATTGGATGCACATCTTGCAATAAAAGAATTAGGCTGGTCTTCATCCGTAGAACTTGAACAGGGACTTAAAAAAACAGTTGAATATTTTAAGAACAAGTGAAAAAAATAATATTTATTGATAGAGACGGCGTTTTAAATAAGGACCCTGCAGAGGCTTTATGTGTAAACTCTATTAAAGATTTGCACATACTAAAACCTGCTTTAAAAGCTTTAAGGATTCTTAATGAAAAAAAATACAGGGTATATGTTATATCAAATCAGTCAGGGGTTGGAAGAGGAACACTTACAAAAGAGGCTCTTGTAAAAATAACGACAAAGATTAAACAAACTGTAATATTAAACGGAGGAAGGATTGATGGTTTTTATTATTGCACACATAAACCGGATGACAGATGCGAATGCAGAAAACCTAAGACAGGGCTTATTGAAAAGGTTCTGAAAAATTATAAAGGCGATAAAAAGGGTATTTTTTTTGTAGGAGATAGGCTTTCGGATGTCCAGACTGGACATTCAGCAGGATTAAGTGCCATAGTTGTTCTTTCGGGGCATACAAAATCAGTAGATGAAATGAAGGAGTGGGAAGAAAAACCTGAGCATGTTGCCAAAAACCTTCTTGAAGCGGTAAAAAATATAGTCTTAAAAAATGAAACAAGATATTATGTGGATGGAACAGGCCTTAAAACAGGCAAAGATTGCATTTGAGGAAAATGAGGTTCCGGTAGGATGTGTCATAATATACAATGGTAGCATTATCGGGAAAGCAAGAAATCAGATAATAAAACTTAAAGACCCGACAGCACATGCAGAAATGATTGCAATAACACAGGCAGCAGGAGCACTAAAAAATGAAAGGTTAGTTGAAACAGATGTTTATGTAACAAAAGAACCCTGTGCAATGTGTGCGGGGGCACTTGTCCTTGCAAGAGTAAAAAGACTTATTATAGGAACAATGGATGAAAAAGCAGGTGCGTGTGGAAGCGTAATAAATATTACACACCACAAAAGTATGAATCATTGGATACAGATAAAAAAAGGCATTCTTGAAGAAGAATGCAGGTCAATCCTTCAAGAATTTTTTAAACAAAAAAGGGGCAAATAGTAGGTAGAAGGTAATAGATAGGAGATAGGAAAAATATAATCCACCCACCCTCCTTTTTGGCACCCTCTGGGTGAGAAGGGATACTTTTTCCCTACCTGCTGCCTTCTGTCTACTGTCTACTATGTTTTTGGAGAGGTGGCTGAGTGGCCGATAGCAATCGCCTGCTAAGCGATTAGCCTGCCTCAAAGCGGGCTCCTGGGTTCAAATCCCAGCCTCTCCGCCAGTTATTAGAAAATGGTAACTATTCAGCCTGCTTGCATGTTACTTGACATGAACCTGAGATATGTGTTAGGATAATTATACCATGAATCGAGTTAAGTTTTCCCAAAAATTGTGCTTGACAGGTTTAATGAAATGTGGTACACCGAACCTAGCTTTTGGAGAAACTAAACTATTACGCTATCATTATTATGGGGCTGAATAGTTACAAGAAAATGCAGAAAAACAAAAGAAAGCAATCCGAGAAAATATTAAAGGTGTTGGTTAAATTGTAAAAGGAATTTGCCGCCAAGCCGAGCAAAGCCCGGAGTTTCGCTAAAGGGGTGAAAATTTCCCAACTTTAAGAAGAGGATGATTAAATGAAAAAGTTTATTGTAATAAGTATGATTTTGATATTTTTGCCAACTTTTTTGCATGCCGATATTTTTGAATATGTCAAGATGGACGACAGAGTTTTCCAATGGGAAAAAGTTTCTCGGCAGGACCTTTTTGAAGACGCGGTAGGATTTGAGCTTAAACTGACCTCGCAAAAATGGCAAGGTATTACTTGGGAACACAGGTTAATGATTATAAAACCCAAGAAATTAACGAATCCTTCTCTATGCTTGTTATTAATAACGGGAAGCGGGCGGGTCAGGGAAGAAATTCTTTTACTCGGAGTAAAAACTGCCACTGATACGGGAGGACTTTTCGCCGTGCTTTACGATGTACCCAATCAGCCATTGTTTGACGGTCTCAGAGAAGATGGGCTTATTTCTTATACTTTTGTGAAGTATCTTGAGACGCGTGATAAAAGTTGGCCTCTTCTTTTTCCAATGACAAAAAGCGCGATAAAGGCTATGGATGCGATTCAAGAATTTGCTGAACAGGAATTGAGTATAAATGTATCAGGATTTTTAACAGCTGGCGCCTCCAAAAGAGGATGGACCACATGGCTTACCGCAGTGGTTGACCCGAGGGTAAAGGCCATAGCTCCGATTGTATATGATAATCTTAATCTTCCGGAGCAGATGCAGCACCAGATCAATACCTGGGGCGCATATAGCGAGAAAATATCAGACTATACGGAAAAGAATTTGCCTCAGCTTTTAGAAAAAGAAGAAGGGATAGAATTGTCCAATCTTGTTGACCCCTACTTTTACCGGGACAGAATTACAGTTCCCAGTCTTATCATAATAGGTACCAATGACCGATATTGGCCTCTTGATGCTCTTAACATTTATTACGATGGCCTTATTGGCGAAAAGTATATATTCTATGGTCCAAATTCAGGACATGGCATGGAAGGGAATATTGTAAAAGTGTGGAATGTTATTAGCGCTTTTTTTCTAAAAACGGCCGGACAAATTAAATTTCCTAAGGTTTCCTGGCAGTACAAAGAGAAAGATGAATTTGTAGAGTTCTCTATCTCCACTGATACTGAGATAAAACCCAAGAAAATAGTCCTCTGGAAGGCCGAATCGCCAACCAGGGATTTCCGGGATGCTACCTGGCAAGAATTTGATGTTACCTCAAAAGGCTCTGACTATCCACATAAAATTAAAAGACCAGAATTGGGCTTTATGGCTTTTTTAGGTGAAACTGTTTACGATTTCAACGGAAAAGAATTCTCCTTATCAACAAATGTTTATATTATAAATCATTAAACTGATGACGGAGGGTAAGGGGCGCAAGAGAAGAGAAGCCACTGATGAGGTTTTTAGACTATTAGGATCTATCTGTTCACTAACCCGGACAATTGAAGAGAGGATGTGAAACGCCATAATGTTGCACCGCCAGAATTGATAAGGGCTGACTGGAATCTTCTTACATCTGGCGAAAGACTTGCTGTAGATTCTGACACAGCAGGGCTGTTATTTCTTCAATCTATAGAAGGAAGGGCGCACAATGGAGCGGGTTCATTTCTTAAGAGAAGGTATGTAAATACAACCATTGAGGATATTGTTGAAGCCCTGGATATGGACCCCTTGGAAATAAGAAAACAAAGACAGACACTGATAGATAATATTGAATATTTTGTAAAAAATGTTTGCATATCTTCTGATGGGGTACAACTTATTGATAAAAAAGGCTATCCGCTTCTTAGTTTGAAATTTCTTAAGAACAGATTTTTCAAAGGCAAGGATATCATAAAAGGATTTATATTAGGCGGGCTTAGAGATGATCCACAGATAAGACATCTGACAGAGGAATACTATAATGTAAGAATAGGTTATGGTAAGTTATATACCGTTGATTTAAATGTGATGAATGCAATGGGGCTTGATGCTGAGGTGTTGGCGCATGAAGAACATGAACAAGAACTAGAAGAATTTCACAGGAGCGGATTGATTGTAGACGCAGATGCAGGAACAGATTTAAAAAACCTCAGGTATTTATATATAAGACACAAACGTGGGCCTGGTGAGTCTGACGATGCAGCGTTTATTACAGCGGGGTTTCTTTATAGTGTAGATGTTGCGATAGGGATTTTTCTTGCCGATGCAGTAGATACTTTGGAAAAATATGCAATCCAGTTTAGAGACAGAGATAATGAAATTGCAAAACAACTTCAAGGTATGTTCCCCGAACTAAATCCCACACAAGAACAAACAAAGCAATTAACATATCTTTCTGCAATACCAGAAGGGATGGAAGGGGAAGTTCCAGACTCAAGCCTTCGTTATCTTGTTATGATAGATACATCAACAAATGAATGCGCTCTGCAGAACCATATGCACTTTATAAAGGCAGAACCATATCATTCTATGCTCATAAGTTTTGAAAGAATACCCACATATAAATTTTATGCATATATAAAACAAAGGATTCTTGAACTGGGAAAACCTGTTCCGGTTCTTACAAAAATAACACTTGAAAAAGAGTTGGAACAAAAAATCTCTGAATTTGTGAATAAACAAATTCTGGTTGTCCGCCCTGATATATCTGTTAGGCTTGTTCTGGAACAGGTTGAAAAATTAAAAGCTCAGATTATTATTATACAGAATAAAAAAGGAACGGTTGTAGGGGCACTTGATCCTAAAACCCTGTTAAACTCAATGCAAAATAAATAGTATATAACCTCGCATGTAATTACACCTTCTGGTGGGGGTCAAAAAGTTTATCATATTCATCAAGCGCAAACCTGTCTGTCATACCTGCAATATAGTCTGCAATGCTTCTTTTAAGCCCTATTTTTTCTGCCCGCTTCTGAACCGACAGCGGAAGCTGTTGCTTGTTTGATTTATATACATCAAATAATTCTTTTATAAACCTTTTGTGTTTCTCTGACATTCTAACAACCTTGAAATGTCTGTAAAGATTTTCAAGAAGAAACTTTTTTAAAGGTATCCTATGTTCTTCAAGCTCTTGGCTAAATCCAACAATTCTTTTATCCATTGAACAAACATCTTCAATTTTTAAGTCTTTTATTTTCTCTGATGTTCCATGTATTATGTCCGTTATTTCAATGTTTATTATACTTTTTACAACAAGATTCCTTCTTATAGGCCAGGATATTGCCGTATAAATTTCTTTTATTTTCTTGTTCTGCCTGTTCCACAGTTCAACCTCAGACAGTTGATTTTCATGCACAAGTCCGCTTGCAAGTCCGTCATCCAGATCATGGCTATCATAAGCAATCTCATCTGCGATATCTACAACCTGAGCCTCAAGTGTAGGCGGGCTCTCAAGACCAAAATCCTGTATTTCTGGTGCAATCTGCAGAATCTTTAGTTTATTAAAAGGGGTTGAGTGCTTTAATATCCCTTCTCTTGCCTCCCATGTAAGATTAAGACCAGGAAATTCTGCATATCTTTGTTCAATTGATGTAACAACCCTATAACCTTGTAAGTTATGTTCGAACCCTTCGGAATCTTTCATAATCTCATGCAGTGCATCTTCTCCGCAATGTCCAAACGGTGTATGTCCTATATCATGTGCCAGTGCTATTGCCTCTGTTAGATCATCATTCAAGCCCAATGCCCTTGCAATTGACCTTGCAATCTGTGCAACTTCCATTGTGTGTGTTAATCTTGTCCTGTAATAATCATCCTCATGGAAAACAAATACTTGCGTCTTGTACTGAAGGCGTCTAAAGGCCATTGAGTGTATAATCCTGTCTCTGTCCCTCTGGAAATGGGTTCTGAAAATATCGTCTTTCTCAGAATATTTTCTTCCCCGTGAGGTTTTACTCTTACAGGCACACATAGATAACATCTTTTCTTCTCTTTGTTCTAATATGTTTTTGTCAATCTTCATTATAAAGGTTATCCTTTTAATTTTTCAACAATTTTATGGACATCAAACGGTAGTGTTTCCTGTACTCCATCTGTCATCAATTTTATCGTAACACAATTATTTTTCATTTCATCTTCCCCTATGATTATTACCCATCTTGCGCCCAGTTTGTTTGCATACCTCATCTGTGATTTCAAACTCCTTCCTTGAAAATCCATTGCTACGGGCATTGAAAACCTTCTTATTGCCTCAGATAGTGAAAGTCCTTTCAGGCGCCCATCCTCATCTATTGTTGCTATAAATGTAAGAGCAGATATTTTTTCTTGCAAGGATATGTTAAGAACTTTTCTTAAAATTATAACTCTTTCTACACCTATTGCAAATCCACAACACCCTGTGGGTTTTCCGCCTAATTCTTCAACAAGGTTATCATATCTGCCCCCAGCAGATATGGTATCCTGTGAACCGAGTCTACTATGCACAATCTCAAACACAGTCTTTGTATAATAGTCAAGTCCTCTTATAAGATGATTATCCTGTTCATACCTTATATTTAATGCGGACAGGCCCTGCTTTAAGTTTTCATAATGATCTTTACATTCTTTACACTGGATTAAAATAAGAGGAGGCGACCCTTTTACAATCTCCCTACACTTGGGAACCTTGCAATCAAGTATCCGTAGCGGATTCTGGTTTAACCTTGCCTTGCAATCCGAACAGAGAAATTCCTGTTTTGCAGAGATGTGTTCATATAAAATTTTGGAATACTTTTCTTTATCTTCCTTGCAACCAACACTATTTAATTTTATTATAAAATCTTCAATACCGAACGACAACAATACTGAACGGTTCAGAGCAATCATTTCAACATCAAGAAGAGGACTATACGAGCCTATTGCTTCTGCTCCTATCTGATGGAATTGTCTGTTTCTTCCTGCCTGTGGTCTTTCTGCTCTAAACATAGGTTGTATATAAAAAACTTTTACAAGAGAACCATTTAGACCAATCTGATTTTCAAGGTATGCTCTTATTATGGGTGCGGTGCCTTCTGGTCTTAAGGATATGTTTCTTGCTGCCCTGTCCTGAAATGTGTACATCTGTTTCTGGACAATTTCTGTTTCTGATCCCACTCCTCTTACAAAAAGTCCGGTCTGTTCTAAAACAGGTGTTCTTATTTCCTGATATCTATATATTGAAAAAGTCTTACGGGCACACCCTTCAATATTTGACCATTCATTGACCTCTCTGGGCAGTATATCATCAGTTCCCTTAATTCGTCTTATTATTGAATTCTGCATTTTTAATTTTTCCACAGGCAATCTTTATTGCTTTTTATTATTGTTTGTTTCATCAATTTTCCTGGTTTAAATACAACAACCTTTCTTTCAGGTATTTGTACAGTCTGTTCAGGTTTTTTTGGATTTCTCCCAAGTCTTGATTTTCTTTTCACCACCTTCAAAACACCAAAATCCCTGAGTTCTAACCTTTTTCCACTTGCAAGCAGTTCCATTGAAAGATCAAGAAATTTCTGGATACACTTTGTAACCTCTTTTTGTTTGATACCTGTTTGCTCGGCAATTTTAACAACCAAATCTCTTTTTCTCATTTTGGTCCCTCCTCTGTTTTTTCTTCCGGAACTGGTTTTAATATTTTATCTAACTGAAATACATTTACTGACACAAGATAAAGAACAATTATTACAACTATAAGTACCAAAAGATTTAAGAATGGATTGAGAAATATTTTCTTCAAAAACAGACCCACCGCGCTTGTATGTGCAAGTTTATCTTTTTTAGATTCCAGTATACCCATAACTCTGTTCATAGAAAGATATGTTATATGCCAATCATTATCAATCTTTTTTATCTGAAGTTCTGATATCTGGGGTATAGTATCAACACTGATCAGTGCAGCAAGAACAATATCTATCCTTTCTTCACCGGCATTGTATTCTTTTACCAACTGCTGGACAAGATAATACTGTTTTGCAAGAAATTCTTTTGTTTTAAGAAAGGCATTTTCTTCCTCAGGCCCAAGCTTTTTTTCATTATATATTTTTCTATATATATCCCGAAGATTGTTCCACTGTTCTATAATCCTTTCAAGAGTATTATACCTTAAATCAATTTCCTTATCCCTCATATTTTCTTCCTTTAAAAGTTTTACCCTCGGATAATGATGCTTTGGGTTTGTACATTTCTTTGTTCTCTCCCCAAGCATATTAGCCCATCCCTTGGGCAGTAGAGCATTAGACCGCAATTGGGCAATTTCGGTCTATTGTTCTATTATCTATTGCTCAATTGCTCTGCCATTTTTGCAAAGCAAAAATGGCGGTGTGTATTTGAAAAAATCTTTACCCCGTAGTGAAACGAAGCCTCTACTACTGGGGGACGATTTCAAGCCTGCCACGTAGTGAAGCCGTAGGCTTCCACTTCGGGGTTTTTCTAATCCCACTTTTAGCGGAACCCCGAGCTTTATTCAATTTGGCGGCAAATTCTTTTATTTAATTCCACCTTCAGCCAATAACGCCTCGGGTTTATACATTCCCTTATTGCTTGCGTTAAATTCATGCTTAACTTGTACCAGCACTTTTTCAAGCGTATAAAGTTTCCAATGAATCGGGACAAAAATAGATTTTCCATTTCGTTTTTCTCTAACTATTTCAAAACCAACCATTAAATGCCGTGCATCGTGAGTAATTTTAGAACTTTCGGAAGGTTGAAAATAAAATGCCCTAAAAGATGAACCGATACTTTTTTGATTATAAGTTTTACACTCTAAATATGTTATTCTACTATCAATATCTTTAATAAAAACATCTGGGTAGCCAGCGCTTTGGTGTCTACCATTTGAAGTTAGGGGGATTTCCGCTTTCATGCCTATGTTATTGAGCGCGTCTTTTACAAAAGACTCTATATGATTGCCAACCTCATTTGGTCTTGCTGTTGAAATTCCTGTTTTGTAAGCATTTCTAACTGCGATATCCATTGCTTTTGTAAGACGGCTTAATAATTCTTTGTCCTCTCGGCCATTTTTATCAAAAGCCAAAACTTCATGTCCGGAAATGGCTTTTATAGCAATGGGGAAAGAAATATCCTTTAATGGCTTTAGAAATTTTGAAATTGTTTCTTCTAATTGTTTTATGTAGTTATTTTGTTCCATATTATTTTTGAAAAATTAAAATATATTCTTTTTGCATAACGTTATATAAGCCGTAGATTATTTTTTCCATTTTCTTAATGGTCTTAAAACCTATTTCTTCACAGTACTCAATTACATTTTGAGTAGTGTTTAGCTCTTGACCTTGAAAAGTCACATTTCCTATAACCACAACACAATATTTATCTTTCTTTAAAACTCTATACATCTCACTATACGCTTTTTCCATATCCTTGTCGTATAGTTCAAATTTATTTAATCCGGTCCCGCGAACACCAATAAAGTCTTCTTTTATTTTGTCTAAATCGTATCCGAGCGCTTTTAATGAGTGAGCATCGTTAGCAACATAGTTTAGGGCAACAGAATATGGCGGAGATGTAATAATTCCATCTACAGATTCATCTTTCAAGTTTATTTTTCTAGCGTCGCCCTCCATAATTTTTGTCTTGCCTATTTTTAAATTATGTTTTTTAATCGCATTGCTATAATCTTCAACAGAAGCGATCATTTTTAAGGCGTCGCTAACAAATGAAGATTCAAAAATTTTGCCTCTTCTTGATTGGTCGCTATGTGCCATCATTTCAGCGACCTTGTAAAAATTTTTTATCCTTTCATCATTTGGCTCTCTACCATTTTTTTTGAAGAGATAAAAATCTTTATATTTTTTAATTTCATCAAGAACATCAACAGATTCTGTTTTGACCTTTGAAATAAGAACGCAAAGCGGGCTTATGTCTAATCCTATTGCATTTACCCCTAATATCTGGGCTTCTAAAACAGCAGTGCCACTTCCAACGAACGGGTCAAACAATGTTTCGCCATGTTTGATTTTTATAATATTCATCAATGCTCTAATCATTTGGGGGTGAAATTTGCCTTTATACGGATAAATCCAATGAGTTATATACTGATTAACCGATTTTGTTTGGTTATATTTTTGTAAATAGTAATAATCGGAATAATCACCATCTATTGTCTTAAAATATGCGAGTCTTCTTTTTAGCACATCAAAATTGCCATCGTCTTTTAGCTCAAATTCCCTAAAATCGTTTGTAACTTTTAGATTGGGATTAAATGATTGTAATTCCAACCTTGCCAAAGCAATCTCATAAATAAATTGAATATTGTCTAATAGTTTTAGGTTTTTTGTATTCGCCATAGCTACTTTATTAAATCCTCAATATTAACACCAAGCACTTTGGCTAACTTTGCCATAACGAAGACCGATGGTTTTTTGATTATGCCGGTTTCCACTTTGGTAAACGTGGTATAGGGAATATCCGCTTTCCTTGCGAATTCGTCCTGCGAAAGTTCAAGTTTAAGCCAAAAAAATTTATTTTTTTCTAATTTATTTTCTTGTTTATTTTCCATAATTTGATGACATTAAATTGTTCTGCCATAATTCTATGTAATTGTATGATAACAAATTTTAATAAAACAGACAACAAAATTAAGGAGTTTCTTATTATTGCCTGCCTGCTGTCCAGCAAGGCGGAACTTGGGGTGGGCGGGATTACTCAAAACCTGCAAGTGGATTTTGCTCAAAAAAAGTTCGGACTTTAACTAAAAGACACCGCCATTTTTACTTTGCAAAAATGGCGGAGAGGAAGGGATTCGAACCCCTGAGGCCTTTTAGCCTAACGGTTTTCAAGACCGCCGCATTCAACCGCTCTGCCACCTCTCCTTTTTGTTATCAGATGTTTACCGCATCTTTTATCATTTTTACATAAACCAGCCTTGTTCTTGGTCCGTCAAATTCACAAAAGTGTACACCCTGCCAGGTTCCAAGTGCCATCTTCCCTTTCACAACAGGAATTGTGACATTACAACCTATAAAACTGCTTTTTATGTGTGCATCTGAATTTCCTTCCTTATGTGTGTACTGACATTTTTCAGGAACAATTCTTTCAAGATGGTTTATTATGTCAGAGACAACATCCGGATCTACAATTTCATTTACAGTAAGTGCCGCTGTTGTATGGGGGATAAAAATAAGACACATACCTTCATCTATGTCTGAGGATGTTATTATATCCTGAACCTGTTTTGTTATATTAATAAATTCTGTTTTCCGTTGTGTAAAAATTTCAAATTTTTTCATATTACCTTTTTAATTATGTATTTGCTTTTCCCAATCCCTATTTTTTCTGCTTCTGTTATCTGGACATACGGGTCTTTTCCCCATGCTTTCTTAAATGGGTGAACCTCTTCTTGTATAAATTTTCTTTTGCCGGGCATTGCATTTTCAAACAATTGTTTCTGACCGATTTTATCAAGGGTTGCTTTTTCTATTGCAGATATATTTTTGGAAAACATTATTCCTATATCCTGCACTATTGAAGGTTGTCCCATACCGAAACAATCACAAAGGGCAGTTATATTCATAATAATATTTATATGGAGGATGTTTTGCTTCGTGAAGGTTTTTAAAACCTCCTTTGCAGATATTGCAAGTGCACATTGAAATCTTGGCCAAAAACTTTCATCAACTTTTATTGCTTTTTCAGGGCATATTGCGACACACCTTCCGCAATATACGCAGAAATGAGGGTCAATAGTAAGATTTTTGTCCTTATCAAATCTTATTGCATTTCCTCTGCAATTTTTAAGGCACATTTTACAATATATACAAAGTTTTTTATCCCATTCATATTATTTAGACATAACAGAATGAATGTCTCTTCTGGTGTTTGCTGTTACACCTCCCATAGCAAGATTTTTAATTGCACCCCCATACGCACAGTTCCCATGTCCTTTTGAATGAGAAAGATTTATAAGAAAATCAGCATCATTTAAAAATCCCGCTACTTCTATGTAAGGGATAATATTAGAACCTGTCTTTTTTTTGTAAAAGTATCTGTCGTTTATCCCTGCTGCTGGATATATAGGACAGCCAAACACATCTTCTGTATAACCGATACTATAATTTGCACCACCTGCAGAATCTGTAAGGAAACAGTTACCACCACACTCTTTTACAATTTGAACAGTTCTTCTTATAAATGTTGGATGGATTGATGTGTATGTTTGTTACCTGCCTCTGTGGAATTTGATAGCAATGGTCTTGTCTTTTAGGTTCCACTTTGTTGTAAAACCTTTAAGCACCCTTTCATATCTTGATGTAAGGGTGCTTCTTTGTTCTATTTTTTTTACCTCCACAGGAATAAATATTACCTCTGATGCCATATTTTTATTATGTCATAAAATCCTTAAAATTCAATACTTTTTTATGATAAAACCCTCACTCTCAAACCATTTCTGCCTGTTGCTGTGTCAAGCCATTTAAGCAGGTAACCGAAATTTGTGTTACTAACTTATCAAAATGTTTAGCATTTTAAAAAATTAAAAGTTTAACATCTTGACAAATTAATAACATACAAACAGCTCAAAAAGATTTATTGAACTTTAAATAGCATAGGCATATAATATGATTTATGATTTTCAAGAGAACTTTTGCCACACAATTGTAAGCAAACGGGCTTCAAGGTAAGGGGAAAGGGGAAATATGAAGAACACAAAAGGGAAGGATAAGCAATATGTTTTAAAAATGGCGAAGAAGAAAGGTGTAAAATTTATAAGGCTGTGATTTACAGATCTGTGCTTATAAGGATTCCACAGTATAAACCGGTCAAAGAAAAGGCAACCTGTATAGAATACAGGGCCCCTGACCCTGCCTGCAATCCATATCTTGCATTCAGTGTAATGCTTGCTGCTGGACTTGAAGGGATGGATAGAGAAAAAATATGAGTTTATTGCGCCTGTTGAAGAAGATATATTTATAATGACAAATAAAGAAAGAGCGAAAAAAGGTATAGATTCACTACCGGATAGTTTGAAAGAAGCAGTTGCAATAACTGAAAAAAGTGAAGTGGTAAGAAAAGCACCCGGTGACCATATATTTAATATATTGATTGCCAATAAGAAAAAAAATGGGATAGATACAGGACACAGGTTACAAGTTATAAACTGTCTGAATATTTACCAATATTGTAAGGAATTGGCAAGCGGTAGAGAATTTAAATGATGTTTGATATTTAACATTTAACATTTGTCATTTGACATTTCTTTATTATAAAAGGGGGAATATGGCAAAAATATTTTATGACAAAGATGCTGATTTAAAATATCTGAAAAATAAAACAGTAGGAATCATAGGCTACGGAATACAGGGAAGAGCGCAAGGGCTTAACCTGAAAGACAGCGGTATTTGTGTTGTTGTGTCGGATGTCCCGGGAACTGCTAACTGGGTTCAGGCGGAAAAAGACGATTTTAAGCCTGTTTCAACGGAAGAAGCAGCAGAACAATCCGATGTGATACAGATACTTACACAAGATGATGTCCAGTCCCGTGTTTATAAAACAAGTGTTGAGAAACACCTAACTGAAGGGAAAGCACTTCTTTTCTCACATGGTTTTAATGTCCACTTTAATCAGATTGTTCCGCCTAAAAATGTTGATGTATTGATGATTGCTCCCAAAGGACCCGGAAGTTTGGTAAGGGCCCAGTATGTTGAAGGGAAAGGAGTTCCCTGCCTCTTGGCAGTTTTTCAGGAATATACAGGGAAAGCTATGCAGATTGGTCTTGGGTTTGCAAAGGCGATAGGAGGTACCAGAGCAGGTGTAATTGAAACAACATTTAAAGAAGAAACTGAAACAGACCTTTTTGGCGAACAGGTTGTTCTTTGTGGAGGTGTGTCAGAACTTATAAAGGCTGGTTTTGAGACACTTGTAGAAGCAGGCTATCAGCCTGAGATTGCATACTTTGAGTGTTTACATGAACTAAAACTTATAGTAGATATGATTTATGAATGCGGTATTCAGGGAATGAGAAAAAGAGTATCTGATACCGCAGAATATGGAGATATTACAAGGGGTAAAAGAATTATAAATAAGTGCACAAAAGAAGAAATGAAAAAGATATTAAAAGAAATACAGAATGGAGAATTTGCAAGGGAATGGATACTTGAAAATCAGGCAGGTCGTCCTGTATTCAATGCACTTGAGAAAAAAGACAATACACATCCAATAGAAATAATAGGACAAAAGTTAAGAGGAATGATGGATTGGATAAAGAAGTAGGACATCAGAACATAGGTAAAAGGGGGCAGGCATAAAAGGCAAGAGATAGTAGGTAGTAGACAGTAGGTAGGGAAAAAATGGTGACTGGCATTTGATGACGAATGCCAAATATCAAAATCCAAATGACAAAAAGTATGACCTGTTGATATCTATTTGACATTTGAACTTTGGAATTTGTCATCTATTTGTTATTTATCATTTGACATTTATTTGTAATTTCGGGCACCCTCTGGGTGTGGTGCTTGGGACTTACGCTCACAGGCTCTAAAATTGGAGGTGAACGAGATGAAGATTTTAATCATCTACTATTCGTCTACGGGAAATACTGAAAAGATGGCAGAGTTAGTAGAAAGAGGAGTAAAAGAAGAAGGAGTAGAAGTTCAGACAAAGAAGGTAGAAGAAGTAAATGTAGAAGAACTGCTTAAAGCAGATGGCATTATCATTGGTTCTCCTACTTATTATGGCTCAATGGCAGCTCAGATTAAAGAACTTCTGGATAAAAGTGTTGTTTTTCATGGAAAATTAGAAGGAAAAGTTGGAGCTGCTTTTTCCTCTTCAGCCAATATCGGCGGAGGAAATGAAACGACCATCACTGATATTCTTAAAGCCCTTCTTATCCACGGAATGATTATTCAAGGAGACCCTGAAGGCGGTCATTACGGAGTGGTTTCTATCGGTGCTCCAGATTCCCGCGTAAAAGCCCAGTGCAGAAGATTAGGAAAAAGAGTTGCCAAATTGGTAAAAAAGATAGAATAAACTCTGAAGGTATGTCCGGTTTTTGAACAGATGATGACAGAGATTTCAATGGTCGCTGGTGGCTATCGGACAAATGAATTCAGGTATGAATTTTAATAAATACTCAGTTAACTGCGTTGCCTGAAGGCACAAAGGCACAGAGTAGCGAGGGTATAAAACATTGAAAAAAGAAGACAAAAAGACAGTTAACTTTGTGCCTGTGTGCCTAAAATATAAACGGTATTTAGTAAATATTTACGATGGTTTAATGGGGGTGCAATGGGGTTATTGACTGAATATTTACAGTTAAAGATATGATATCAAGAATAAGAGGAAAGATAAGACAGCAGAATAAAGATTCAATACTTCTTGAGGTTCAGGGTATATGTTATGAGGTGATATGCCCGCCTTTTGTTATTGGGAGGCTGTCCGGTATAAAAGATGTTGAAGGATTCGTTGAATTTACAACATACCATTACCATCAGGTAGAACCGTCAAGGTCAACCCCCGTATTGATAGGATTTTTAAATGAAATAGAAAAAGAATTTTTTGAAAAATTTATAACTGTTTCCGGATTTGGGCCAAAAACTGCTGTAAAATCTCTTGTGCATCCTATACCTGATATTGCAACTGCAATAGACAGGGGTGATCTGTTGTTTTTAAGGTCTCTTCCCGGAGTAGGCCCACAGAGGTCAAAAGATATTATCGCAAAACTTCAAGGCAAGGTTGGTAAGTACGGACTTATACAGACAGTGCCTCTTGAAAAACAGTCTGATGTTCAAAAAAATATTCTTGAAGAGGCAGTCCAAATTCTTGTCCAACTACAATATACAAAAAAAGAAGCAGATGATATGGTAAGAAGGGCCTTTTCAAAAAATCCACGATTACAAACCGCCGAAGACATCTTCAATGAGGTCTTCCGTGAAAGAGTGGTTAAGAAATAAATCAAACCATAAAGGCGAGAAAGAATGCAATTCCATAGAGATCGCAAATGCCATGCTCCTGTCTTCTCTGGGGAAAAACCGCCAGGCTTCCCATAGACTATATCAGATTAGAAAAAAAAGCTAAAATATCCCATAAGAACCTCCAGATTTGTGAAACAGAAAACAAAGAACAGCTTACAGTAGTAATTCAGGGATTAAAACAATCGGAAGACAATCTAAGTTTTGGTTCAAATTTATTTTGAATTCTTGCAAAACTTCGGACACTGCAAGCGTGTCCCTCTGCATCTACAGCATAAGAATGGAGGATCGCACGTGCCACTAAAAAGCATTACCGACTGCACCAGACTTGCCGCTGACCTCAACAAGGCAGGTAGGAAAATGGCCGCGATGCAGGGCTTATCCTCCGCTATCACAATCACGCCATTAAATTCAAGAAGTTCGAAAGGAAAACCGCTCTCGTTGTTTGATATCAGCACAGCTATATATCAGCGCATCACTGCTTCCTGCCTGAGCAAAAAAGGTATTTGCTCCTTTTATTGCTTTATTCCTACTTCCACACCAGACCTTCTCCATCTCTGATTTGCCTCCAAAGTGTGCTATAGAATAAAAGTCTAGATTGATCGTCCGGCTTTCATATAGAGAAGGATATTGTCTTGAAAAATTCTTTACAATTTCTTTTGAAATCTCATCATTTCAGAAGCAGTGCTCCTGCAAGAATAACTCATTATGTATGTGGGTTTGGGAAGAAGAGAAAGTCCGGCAAATATTCCAAATCCTCTATCAGTATTATATTGTTCAATGTGAGACAGCCTTGCTTTTCCAATAAGTTTTAGCAAAAGTACCGATAATGCTGCCTGCTCACATCCAATGTCATTGGAGGCAGGTAAGGGAATCTTCTCTACAATATCTATGATGCCGCTTTCTAAAATGTAGGGAAGGAAAAAGAATGTGTTGACTGGTTAAAAGTTTGCTGGTCAGAACCTGGAGCGAATCTGCTTTGTATCCATAACGATTTACTATCTCTTCTACATTCCCTTCTTCAAATGCTACTGCTCCTACTGCCTCATACTGCTTCTGCTGTAAAGTTAAGCTTTTAATAAAAAAGTCTTTTAGTCTTATTTTCCCCTTGTTTTATTAGTTAAGTTGTGACGTTTATAATGTTGTGAAATTATACTATTGTTTAACATATTTGTCAGGAAAGGAGATGAGAAATGTGGAAATACCGGGTTTTATTGGTTTTTCTTAAGGAGAAATTGGCTAAATATGAGAATGTTTAAGCGTAATTTAAAAGTTATCAGCGTCATAATTATGCTACATCTTTTCTGGTGTGAAATTTGAAGGTTGTTTATTTGCGTGGATTATAGAATTGTAGTAAGATGAATCTGTGAATTTATTTAATAATGCTTACACCCCTGTGAAAATCGCTGATTAAGGATTTTCATTAACTCTTTATTTATTTTTCCGTTGCCTGCAATCATTTCTATGGAAAAATCTGACCCTTGTTTAATCCTGTTCACCTTTCCGCCTGCTTCTTCAAGTATAAGTCCTCCTGCTGCAACATCCCACAACATAATGCCACTTTCAAAATATCCATCAAATCTTCCGTTTGCAATATAACACATATCAAGGGAGGCAGAGCCTGTGATTCTTACTTTTTTAACTTTAAATATAATGGAATTAAACGCCTTGATACCTGTTGAAATGGTTTTTTTATCCTTCATAAAACCCATAACAAGAGCAGAAGAAGAAATCTTTGAGACACTGCTTACATAAATTCTTCTGCTGTTCTTAAACGCTCCTTTCCCTTTTATTGCCGTGAACAGTTCATCCTTAAAAGGATCATATACAACTCCCATTAGAATATCATCACCTTTTGCCAGTGCAATAGAAGATGAAAAATGTGGAATTGTCCTTGAATAATTATATGTTCCATCAAGAGGGTCTATAATCCATCTGTATGCTGATTCTGTTTCTGACAAGCCACTTTCTTCTGCAAGTATTGAAAAAAAGGGGAAGTGTTTCTTTAACTTTTGGATAATTACTTTTTCACACATCAGATCAACTGCAAGTTTAATATCATGCATGCTTACAGAGTGGACAACAATGGGCTTGCCAAAATTTTCCATCTGTATGCCGCCTGCTTTTTTTGCACAACATACTGCAACCTGCAATGCTTTTTTCAGGTCAATCTGTTTCATCTATTTCTCCTTTTACGCCGTTTTTGTATTCCTCTGATATGCGAACCCTTACAAATTCATTTGCAGGGCATTGTTTATCTACATACACAGGAATATAGTTTGAGGAATAGCCATATGAAAATCCTTCTTTATTTTTTTCTATAAGAACATCCACTTTCTTGCCCCTAAAATTTTTCAAATATTTTTTTGAACACTCTCTTGAAATCTTTGCCAAAAACCTGCATCTTTGTTTTATAATACTGCAATCTAATTGCTCGGGAAATCTGCTTGCAGGTGTTCCCTCTCTTTTGCTGTATGGAAAAATATGAACCTTTAAAAAATTAGCCTCCCTGATAAGTGATACTGTATTGTGAAAAGCTGACTCTTTTTCAGAAGGGAAACCCACAATAACATCTGTTGTAACAGATATATCGGGACATAATTGTTGTATCTCTTTTATTCTGTTTAAATAAAAGTCCCTTGTATATCTTCTTGCCATCTTTTTTAATATTTCATTATCTCCGCTCTGTAATGGAATATGAAAATGCCGACAGAACTTTTTATTACCCACTGCGATTTTTAAGACTTTGTCATCTATCTCATTTATCTCTATTGAACTTAATCTTACCCTGAAATCAGCCTCTATCTTTATAATATCTTCAATAACATCAGACAGATGTGGATAAAGCCCTGTGTGCGTGCCGCAAAGAACAATCTCCTTAATGTTTTTGTTTATCATACCCTGCGCTTCTTTTATAACATCGTTCTTATTTCTTGAATACAATTCTTTTCTTACATAAGGAACAATACAGTATGTGCAGAACCTGTTACATCCGTCCTGTATCTTTAAAAATGCTCTTGTATGATTTTTTATCCCATCTAAAGTATCAACCCTTGCATTGGAGATCCGCAGGACAAGCCCCGCACTTAAGAGATTTTCCACAATTCTTTGTTTCTGGTCCTGCGGAACGACACAGCACACACCGTCTATTTTTGATAAATATTCTTTTGCCCTTTGTGCATAACAACCTGTCAGAACAACTTTTGAATTGTTTTTTGAACACAACCTTATAAAATTTCTTGCATCTGCATCAGCCCTTGATGTTACAGTGCAGGTATTTAATATAACAAGTCCTGCATCTTTTAACTCTTTAGCCTCCCTCATACCGCATAAAAGAAGCTCTCTTCTTATTTTTTCTGATTCATATTGATTTACCTTGCATCCGAATGTATGAACATAAAATTTATTCATAATTGTCCTGATTATTTACACAATCAAATCCAAGCCTATCTTGAACAAAATTAACTTTTAGTCCCTAGCTAGCCGCAAGCAACGGAGAGGAACAAGCCCAAAAATTGCAGCAAACAGGCAAAAAGGAAAAGGGTTCGGGGGAGGGACTTGCCTACTTGCATTGCCTGCTTGGCGGGCGAGCCAACAGATTTTTATTATAAAGACAGGGTGGGTTGTTTTGTATATTTCAATTCAAAATTTTCGGGAATATTTTTTGCGAAAATTTTTTCTGTTTTTCTGTTGTCTTTTTTCTGCGTTCCGTATTTAATATGATATTCTATTCCTTTATTTTTGCAGAAATCAACGACCAGTTCGGCACAACCATGATAAAAATCTCCATTGTAGCCGGATTGACTTGACTCTACATTATAATTTAGTTTTCCGAAAATAATTTTATCTACAAAAGAAACTTCCTTCAAAATTTTTCGTAAATCTTGTTTTATTAAATTCGGTGTCGGGTATGGCTCCATGCTAATCCAAGTTTTCAACCCTTTATCGTGCAAATATTTTAATGATCTAATCCTATCCTTGTATAGGGCCGAGTACGGCTCAAATCTTTTTTTAAATCCTTTATCCAAAGAAACAATAGTAATCCCATATTCGTTATTCTTGCCATATTTTTCAGTATTAACTAAAACTTTCGGATAAATTCCTTTTGTTAAAACAACAGAGCGGATATTGTCTTTATTCAACCTCTCAATTATTTTTAGAGACAGATCCGCCACTTCCGGATATTTATACATAAACGGGTCGGTGGAAAAACACAAATGAACAAATTTAATTTTGTGTTTATATTTAGGAATTTCTTTATCCAATAACTCCAGAGTATTAACTACTATTTTTGGCTTTAGCCATTCTTTACAATTTTTAATAACCCCGCACCTTATTTTCATCATCATCGCATAACAACGAAAAGTGCAACCATGGGCGCAACCTTCTACATGATTTATACAAAAATCAGCATATTCAACACCGCTTTTGTATAAGAGAGTTTTCCTTTTTATTTGAGGAATCATGTCTTACTTTATTATAACTCAAAATCCTTATCTTACTTTCACGAAATAAATTAGCTCTTGAACCTTATCGTCAGGCACTTTATAGTGCCTGTTTTCGTGGTCTCTTTCGGTGCGAAAACGACGATAATTCTTTGTGTAAACTTTTACTTCTCCCTTTCTTCCCAATGTGTCTAAAATAAATTTGTGGGGGATAATCCCCTCATTGTTATAACTCATTAAAATATAATCGGTTCTGGCTTTATTGATAAGGTCAGCAAAAGCATCTTCGCATTTAGTCCGCTGGGAGTAAGCTGATTTTTGTTCCTCATAAGGTCTTAAACCCGTCTTGCCATAAACTTGCGGATTATCCCAACGAGCTAAGGTTTCTAAAATATGGAAATTAGCGGCATATTGCCTTGTGTTATAGGGAGGGTCAATGTAAAAAATATCACCTTTTAAATCACCAATAATTTTATTTGAGTCCTCTTGATAAATCCAATGTTCTAAATTGCTCTCAATTAAATTAGGAGCTGACATTGTAAATGGTTTCAGGGCCATAGAACGCCAAATTTTGAGGTAAGCACCATAAGTGCCAGAGATATTGGCCACAAAATCGGCCGCATCAATTAAAGAAGCAAGTAAAATATAAAATTCACTCTCGTTAACTAATCCATCTTTTTCCCATTTATCCAGTTGCCCTCTTGTAGCATCTATGCGCATAGCATTTTCATTTGAAAAGAATTGCCTCTTAAATTTTCCATCGGGGGCGTAATTCTGAAAAATAAACCCTTTTTTGCCCGGCAATTTATTCAAATAATCAATCACGATTTTTAATGGCTCATATTTACTTTTTAATGATTTAGGATTTATATTGAAATTTCTTGAATGTAAAAGATTATTAAATTTAGGAACTTGATTATTTTTTATGTAAGCCTGCTGAAAAACATACGAATAAGTCATAAAATCGTTAGCTATAATCCTATATCCCTTTTTCTTGTAATGTTGGGCTACGTTGGTCGTCCCGGTAAAAATATCAATAAAAATTCCATTTTGAGGCAACCCTTCTTTTTGGACTACACTATCTATAAAATCCAGCAATCTTTGTTTGTTGCCAATATATTTCATAAAATTATAAGAATATCTTTTTGAACATCTGCGATAGTTCTTTTGGAAAATCTTTAGAAAAAATTAAATCAAATTTAGTTTGGTTGCCTTGCCAATAGGTTAAAACGCAAACCCTTCCACCTTCCACGGGTGGTAATTTATCAATTACTCCATTGATAAGATCTAACTCATTGTTGATAGCTTCGTTAAAAATATCTCCTTCTAAATTGGTTGTATCAATACCAATAATATAAGAATAAATTGGCTTCACCTTGCCGCCTTTTAATCTTTTTATACGATTAAAAACCGACTTTATGCTGTTATCTATTTTGTCTCTTTCATTAAGAACTTGCCTAAAAAACTCTTTTGCTTCAGCCAAATAAAATAAACTGGTCTTATTTTCTTTTTGCATTATTAAATCTGCTCTCTTTTCGTTTTTGCCAACATAAAACCTTTCTTCTATCTTGTTCTTAAGAATTTTCAACTCTTGCCAAGCCCCACCGGGAGCGCTTATATAATTCAAAAACCAATTATCTTTAATTCTATTCAAGGTAAAATAAACAGAAATCAAAACGCACTCCTCTGTAAATTTCTTTGGCTTTAATTTTGTTATTTCATCAAATTTCATATATTCTCTCGTTCATTATCAAACAATCCGCATAATACTTGATTGCCTTAAAAAGTTTAGTATTTGTGCTAAATTTGTCCGGTCCCGGAACATGTACATAAATTAATACATTCATGTTTTTATTTCCTTGCAAATCTTTGCTAAATAATTCAGCAAAAGCCGCAATTTCACCTGTGCCGGGGTCAACCTTATAAATATATTTATCGCCTCTTTTTTGAAGCATTAAAGTAGGAATAATTAAGGTTGGGAGTTTGCTATTGAGTTTCTGGTCAAATTTACCATTATCATTTGGATAAAACTTATCTAAAAGTTTAATTAAAAATGGAGTATCCAAAGTAAAACCAGCTTTTGTGCCATTTGCTAAATAAGATAAAAATGGCAACTTACTCTTTGTAAGCAATTTAAGTAAGCGGGTTTGCTTATATCTATGGCTCCAGTTAGAAAAACTTTTATAATCCCAATTGACTAAATTAAATTTTTCACTTAAAGCTACATCCCTATTTATAAACTCGACAAGATAGTTAATAAAAGCTTCTCCTTTGCTTTTCAAGATTTTATTGGTTGGTTGAACCGGAAAATCTTTATCAATTCTCTTAATAGTTGTTTTTCTATATGGCACTGGCTCGTTAATAAAATTGAGCATCTGCCCGAAAATATAACGTTCAATTTTTTTCTTGCTGTTTTTATATTTCCCATTGATGCTGTTTAATAAGCAAACAGAAATATACTGTTCTAATAATGCTTTGCCTTTAGTTTTACTTCTATCAATCCCTATAACCGCATCGTATTTAGGATTAGGATAGTAAATAACAAAAGAAGGCACTTGATAACGCAGAGAATAAATGAAATGATTGATAACTTGTAAAGATGTTGGCTGCCTAACTTGTCCTTTGGCCTCGCCTCTATCAATTTTATCTGGAGCAAACATTGAACGATCCGTGCCCGAATAATAGGTTTGATAAACCATTGGTATTTGCTTTAAGGCAGCCGAAATTTTACGTCCTTCTCTTTGCCATTGTGAATTACCTACATTGGCCGTGCCCGTTGTTTCTCCTACAAATATCTCTTTGTTTTTTTCTTCATCAACTACTATAAAATCTGGTTTATCTATAAAATTTATGAGGTCCAAAATTTTTGATGGCAATTCCCAATTTTCATACTTACCGAGTACTTTGATACAAACATATCTTCCGTTTTGCCTTTCCTTAAAAAGATAAATTGCTTGGTCTATTGGTTCGTAGCTTACACCAATAATTTCTAAAAACGGGTTGTCTTTTGAGAGTAAATCCAAAATGTTTATACTCTCTAAAATGTTATCAGAGTAAATCAAAAAACAATACGGTTTTAACTTTTTTATATCCGAATTTGTAATTACTTGTAATAACATAAAGTTATTCTTCTTTTCTAAAAATCAAAATGTTTTGGTGTATCATAGAGGGTATATATGCGTGAGGTTGACCATAGACGTGTAAATTCTTACTGACATCGTACCAAATAAGATTTGCCTTTAATAAAAATTTTGTTTTATCTTTAATTGCGTTTGCCAAATCGGCTGATAATATATGATATTCTTTGCCTCGATACATATCTCCAATAAAAATTGCCAAGTATTTTTTATTTTTTAAAACTCTGTAGCATAAATCAAAAATTTCAGTAAGTTCATCAAGCCACTCCTGTTTTGTTTGAATTTTGTTGCCATTAAACCGCGATAAGTTAGATTTAACCGCTACCTTACTTCTTGTTTTTTCTATCTTATCCATATTCCAATAAGGAACATCTGTTAAAATAAAATCAATAGAATTACTGCTTGCTTTTTTAAGGATATTTCTACAATCATCGCAGAAAGTTCTATGTCCTTCCAAATTTTCTAATTCGCAAACTTGTTTATAAATATCAATCCATTTTTTGTTAATCTCAATACCTATGCTTTTTCTTCCACATACAGCCGCACCAATCAACGTTCCGCCAACCCCCATCAATGGGTCAAGAACTGTTTCGCCTTTTTTAGTAAAAGTTTTTATTAAATCAGCACATAAAAGCGGTGGTTTTTGACCTCCGTGTTGCTTTCTCAAATTGTGCTGAAAATCAAGCGGATAAGAGCGTGTAATAACCGATTTTGACATAAACTTCCATTCCTTGCCCGTTAAATCATTTAAGCTATTTCTTGTGTCAAAAAAACCTCTTTTGCTTAAATCTTTTCTATATGATTTGGGAGTTCTTTCTAATTGGTCAGCGTTATTTTTTTCTATTTTCTTTTCTTCCTTATCTGGAATATTAATATCTTCACTAAACACTTGCTCTATCTTAAATAACCGTCCAGTAGTAAAATCACGGACATATCCTTTCTTTTCTTCGGGTTCAACTTTAACTTTCTCTCTTATGGGTTTGTAATTTGTTTTGCTCATAATTTATTATTTATTCTTTAAAGAAATCACTTTTAGATTTTGTATAATTTTCTGCTAAATAATAGAAATTGATTAAATCTTGGTAAGACCTAAAAATATAGCGATTCTTCATCTTTCTAAATGGCATTTTATTCATTTCTGTTTCAAATTTTTTTAAAACATCAGCGGGAGCAATAACAAATAATTTTGTACTCAATTGACTAGTTTGATAAAGCCGCAAAAGGCCGGTGGTTACACCTGTCGTATGTTCTACTTCGAAACAGCAAACGGGGAATTCGTCCTCAAACCATATAACATCAATATTTCTAATAGTATCTAAAAGCGAAGGGGTGGAAAATTGAGGGATAGCGTCGAGGAAAATTAAATCTTCTAATTTTTGACCATAAGCATCTTTGTTTCTGTCAGGCGAGTAAGTATCATAACCTAAAATCTGGCCTAATTTTAACAAGATAAACTCAACTTCTGAATGGTTTGTAATCTCTCTAATCTCTTTAGTTGGAATGGCAATTTCTGGTTTGGCAGTAATCTCTTCTATTTCTAATGCAGACTTGATAGCCATCTTTTTATCTCGTTTAAACTTCAATTCAAAAACATGTTCAAACAAATACCAAATAAAAAAATCAACATCAATAAAATCTGCTTCCGGTAGTCCGTTATTTTTTAACTCCTCTCTAATCTTTTGAAGTGCTTCCATAAACTTTTCGTAGTCTCGGCCCGAAGTATAACCATAGCTGATATTTTTTGTTTCTTTCTCGGTTAAAAAACCTAAGTAGGGTAAAACAGTTAGGGGCTTCATATTCATAATTCCATACTGGTCAGGAAAGACCAAAGTAAGAATTTCGCTCAAAGAAGATGGCCCCAGTCCTTTGATAGATTTTCTAAAATCGTCCCATTTTTTTGCTATAAGCTGTTCGGAATAAAGTAAGTTAATAAATGCGATTTTTAGTTTATCTAAACCATTATCCGTAATGAGTTTATTAACTTTATAGGCTTTATTGCGCCAAAACTCTAAAGCCCAGAGTTTTTCAATCAATTCGTGTAAATCCTTTTCGGTAAAATTCTTAATTTTCTCAGGACTTCCCATTTTCGCTTTATACCAGCTAACACGCGCTTCTCTCTCGGCTAATTCTTTCTCTTTTTGTTCCTCACGCCATTTTAGATATTGTTTAGTATAGTTTTTGATTGTAGCCATATTTTTAAATTAAATTTTTTTCTTTAAAACTCATAAATCCTGTTTTGGTAATAATAATATGGTCAACTACTTCAATTCCTAAAATTTTACCGGACTCCACTAATCTTTTTGTTATTTCTAAATCGTCTTCCGATGGTTCGGGGTCGCCCGATGGGTGGTTATGAACAAATACAACCGAAGCAGCTTTACTTTTAATGGCTTCCGCAAATACTTCGCGCGGGTGAACAACACTCGCATTAAGACTGCCAACTGAAACTTCTGCGATTGAGTGGCCTCTGCTATTAAGGGCGATAATGTAAAAATGTTCTTTGTGATAATCTTTAAGTTTGCTTTTTATCAGCCGATAAACTTTTTCCGGATCGGTAAGCTCTTTGCTTTTGTAAGACGGAACTTGAGTGGAAATGCGACGGCTAATTTCAAATGTGGCTTTTATTTGCGCTGCTTTTGCCAAGCCAATTCCTTTAATTGAAGATAACTCCTCAATACTTGCTTCGGCTAATTTCTGAAGACTGCCAAATTGCGCTAATAGTTTTTGGGCCGTAACCGCGACTGATTCACCGGCAATGCCTCGTCCCAAAATAAGCTGTAATAATTCTTGAGCCGAAAGCGCTTGCTCGCCAAACTTAACCAACCGCTCGCGGGGTCGTTCATCTTTTGGTAAGTCATGAATAGTAAATGATTTGCTCATATTCTTACTTCAATAATTCATCAATAGAGTAATCTTAATCTATAATTATGATACAAAATTATTTTGATAATGTAAACCCCGTTAGAAAAATTTTTCTAACAGGGTAAAAAGAATTTTATGGAGCGCCTGGGCGGATTTGAACCGCCAACAACCGGCTCCGGAGGCCGGTGCTCTTTCCGGTTGAGCTACAGGCGCAAAAAAACTTAAGAGCGGGAATAAAAAAACTTTAATATACTTGTTATGTATACGGCTGCTGTTTCAGGCCTTAATACATTTTCGCCTAAATCAATAAGAACAGCGCCCATATCAAGCCCCATCTTTATTTCACCCTCTGTCCAATCGCCTTCTGGACCTATGAATATTGAAACAGAATGGAGGACACTGCCTTGTTTTAAGGCATCTGCTATATAAACCCTGATGCCTGTAAGTGTGGGCATCAGGATAAGTTCGGTATCTTTTGCCATAATAAGCGCATCTTTAAAGTCTATAACGGGAAATATTTCAGGTATGTTTTGGCAGCCACACTGTTTTGCAGACTCTGATGCAATTTTTTCCCATCTTTGTCTTTTTACCAAAGATTGCTCTTGATTAAGTCTTGGGACACATCTTTCTGTTCTTATCGGCACAAACAAACTTATCCCTATCTCTGTTAAATGTCCTATAATCTTATCCATCCTGCCTTTTGGAAGAAGACTTTGAAAAAGGGCGATTCTTACCAATTCTCTTTCTTTCTCAAGTCTCTCTTTAATTTCAAGAAAAACTTTTTTATTTTGTATTGATAAAATCTTTGCCTTAAAACTTCCATATTTTTTGTCTATAAGAACAACATATTCGCCTGACTCCATCCTTAAAACATTTATCAGATGGTGTGCCTGCTGTCCTTCTAAAACAACTTTTCCGTTCTGGATGTTTTCCTTATTAAATAAAAATCTTCTCATACAAATTGAAAAAATACTCTGTATCAATCCTAATCTTTTATTTGGACACGG
Organism: bacterium Unc6; assembly: GCA_013626165.1. Classification (NCBI taxonomy): domain Bacteria; kingdom Pseudomonadati; phylum Candidatus Omnitrophota; genus Candidatus Velesiimonas; species Candidatus Velesiimonas alkalicola. The sequence continues at coordinate 8,219 of NDHX01000011.1, read as the reverse complement.
ACATAGTGGTATCCTGTTTGAAATTTGCTTTTTATACCCAATCCTTTTAGTCTTAAAAGTGTTCTGTTCTTAATCCCGCTTGGAATATTTACATTGGCCATTCCCCTTATCGTAGGAACCAAAACAACTTTGCCACAAGATGCTGTATCTTTATTTATTATTACATCTGTATATATATCAAGCCCTTTTCTTTTAAAAGTGGAGTCTGGCGATACATTTAACCTTATTATCAGGTTGCCCGGAAGTCCTCCTCCGCTTCCGGGTTCTCCCTCTCTTTTAAGATTAAGTTTTGTTCCTGTATCAATACCGGAAGGAATCTTAACTGTAAATCTTCTGGTCCCGGAGTATACCCCGCTTCCTTTACATTTTGAACAAGGTTTAGAAATCACCTCTCCTCTTCCATAACAACGAGGGCAGGGTCTTGATATTGCAAACCCTCCCTGCTGGATGATTATTATGCCCCTTCCTTGACATTGAGGACAGACCGAAACAGAACTTCCTGGTTCAGCCCCTGTTCCACCACACCTGTTACAAGCTCCTTGTTTTGGTATTGAAAAACTCATCACACCGCCAAGTGCAGCAATATTAAATGGAATATCCATTGAATATTCTACATCTTCACCCTGTCTTCTTCCATAACCGGTAGACCTTTTTCTTTCACCGACATCAAATATTGAACTAAATATATCGGCGAAATTACCGAACGAAAACTCCGAAAACTCATGCTCAAAACCGGCGCCTGTTTCTCCTCTATATGTCTTGAATCCTTCAAACCCCCCCGGGCCGTATCCTTTTGATGCTATATCGCTCATTGCATCATACTGCTGCTTTTTTTGAGGGTCAGTAAGAGTATCATAAGCAGAGGAAATCTCTTTAAACTTTTCTTCGGCCGCCCTATCTCCTGGATTAAGGTCGGGGTGGTACTTCTTCGCAAGGCTTCTGTAAGTTTTCTTTATCTGGTCCTCTGATGCTCCCTTTTTTAAGCCGAGTATCTGATAATAATCCTTCACCGTAAATATGATATAACCAATAAGCCCAAATTTCAAATAAATGTATAATAAAAAAATTTGCTGATAAACAATATGTGTTATGATACTAAAAGAAGCATTATGACGGACACTACTGTATCAGATTTCAAGAAGCAGGATACTTTTAAGGTATAGGATTTTCAATAATAAATGGCAAATGACAAATAAATGACAAATGACAAGCAATTTGGATTTTGGAATTTATTTGGATTTTGACATTTGATGCTTAATTTAATGGGATTGTGCAAGTTCTTAAAATATGCATATGGGAAGTGAACTTGAGAAAAAAAGACAGCAGATGGTATCTCTTATAAGACAAAAGGGGATAACAGATGAAAGAGTTTTGAATGCTATGTCTGTTATTCCTCGCGAGAAGTTTGTTTTGCCCGCCTTTTTTAATGAAGCGTATGAAGACCATCCTCTGAGTATCGGATATGGACAGACAATATCCCAGCCCTATATTATTGCTCTTATGACCCGCCTTCTTTCTCCTCTACCTAATGATGTTATTCTTGAGATTGGAACAGGTTCTGGGTATCAGGCTGCAATCCTTTCACTTCTGTGTCAAAAAGTTTACACCGTTGAAAGAATTCCTGAACTTGCCAGAAAAGCAGAAAACACGCTGGCAGAACTTGGGATTGAAAATGTCCAGGTTTTTGTTTCAGACGGAACACTGGGGCTGCCTGAATTTTCGCCATATGATGGTATAATAGTTACAGCTGCATCTCCACAGGTTCCTGCGTCTGTTGTCCAACAATTAAAAGACGGCGGAAGGCTGGTTATCCCTGTCGGAGAAAGAGACTTTCAGTCCCTGTTGCGTATATCATTAAAAGATGGTAAAAAGTATACAGAAGATTTTGGAGGGTGTGTGTTTGTTCCGCTAATAGGCAAACAAGGCTGGAGGGAAAACATAGGGTTATGATAAGCACACTTATAATTATTTTAAGTTTTCTGCTTGGAAGTATTCCCACAGGTTATATAATAGGAAAAACTATTGCGGGGCTTGATATAAGGAAAATTGGAAGTGGAAATATTGGAGCAACAAATGTATTTCGTGTCTTGAATAAAAAGATGGGTGTTTTTGTTCTTGTTATAGATATACTGAAAGGTATTGGACCTTGCTTGATTGCAAATATTTTTATATCGCAATTTGAATTTGTACTTGTCTGTGCTATTGCTGCTGTGGTGGGACACAACTGGACACCCTGGCTTTTGTTCAAAGGAGGCAAGGGGGTTGCCACATCATTAGGCGCAGTATTAGGTATAAGCATTATTGAACCCTCATTGTTTCAGGCAGTAGGCGTGTTATTTTTAATATGGATTATAACATTTCTAATATTTAGAATAGTTTCGGTTTCTTCAATTCTTACAGCCTTTTTTTTACCGCTGGCGCTTCCTTTTTTTTCGGACTCTGAAAAAAGGCCCTATATACTTATATTTGCAATTATTTTAGGATTTATGATTGTATTAAAGCATGTACCCAATATAAGACGCGTAATAAAAGGTGAAGAAAAGAGGCTTTTGTGAAAATAGCAGTTATCGGTGATGGCGGATGGGGGACAACCCTTGCAATAATTTTGTGCAATAAAGGGTATGATGTAAATATCTGGAGTGCGTTTGAGAATTATGCAAGATACATAAGTGAAAACATGGAAAATCCTAAATATCTGCCGGGTATAAGGCTCCCATCAAACCTTGAAATTACACACAGTGTGGAAGATACTGTTAAAGATATACAGATTATTGTTTTTGCAGTCCCATCAAATTATATCCGCTCTGTGGCAGGGCTGTTCAGCAACAAGGGATTGGAAAACAAGATTGTTTTAAGCGCCGCAAAAGGCATAGAAGAAAATACTCTTAAAACAATGAGCGAGGTGTTAAGGGAGGTTCTTTTATTAAAAAATATTGCAGTAATATCAGGACCTAACATTGCTATAGAAATAGCAAAAGGATTGCCTGCAAGCACAGTTATTGCTTGTATTGACAACAATATTGCACGCAGACTGCAAGAAATATTCATAGGCAAAAATTTCAGGGCATACACAACAGATGATGTTATTGGCGTTGAAATGGGCGGGGCATTAAAAAATATAATTGCAATTGCTGCTGGCGTATCAGACGGGCTTGGGTTTGGAGCAAACACAAAGGCTGCACTTATGGTCAGAGGTATGGTTGAGATAACAAGGCTCGGGATTGCATTGGGGGGAAGAAGGGAAACTTTTTTTGGTTTAAGCGGAATGGGAGATTTGATTACAACCTGTTTAAGCGCAAACAGCAGAAACAGAACATTTGGGGAAAGCATATGCAGTGGTGAAAATCCCTTAGAGATATTTTCTAAAAGTATCTTTGTAATTGAAGGAGTCCGAACAACGAAGGCTGCTCTTGGACTTGCTTTAAGATACAGCATAGAAATGCCTATAACAAAAGAAGTTAATGATATAATATTTAACAAAAAAGACCCACGGTGTGCGGTAGAAGATCTTATGACAAGGGCCGCAAAACCAGAATAGAAAAAGTAAAAAGATGCACAACAAATGGTTATAAATAAAATCGGGGCGTAGCGCAGTTTGGCCAGCGCGTTTGAATGGGGTTCAAAAGGTCGGCAGTTCAAGTCTGCCCGCCCCGACCATTTTAAATATTAAAAGTCGTGTTTTGAATATGTGTTAAACAATTTGAAAAAGGTTAAGGTGAAAAGTGAAAACAAAGTAAAATATAAGCAAAGGCACATTGACCTTATGATGGCAATGTCTTTTATTCTTATAGATATGATTATTGCATCTTAGTCTACAGCCATCGCTTAAGAATTTAAGGATACTCATTCTGCCACCGCATTTAGGATAAGTCATTGTTGGGTATTTCTTAATTCGTTCTGGTCAGCCAGGAATGAATTGTCTTTTGCAAGGGTGGTTTTTGTGGCGATAGCGCTGTAAGTTACGCCAATTTGAATTGTGACCCCAGAGATAAGCATCCGAGCCACATCTGGGGACATTGAGGACGAATTTGATAGACCGCCAGAAATGGTTGTTAGGCTGGCAGAGAACCGCTGGAGAGTTGGAGGAGGGGTTTCTGTGCGCAGTTTGAAAAAAATATTTCAAGGAATACCTGAAACTTCTGGAACTATAAATGATTTAGTGAAATCTAATTTAAGCGGCAAAGAACTTAAAGAAAATTATCAAATCCAATTTCACGGAATAATAATAAAGGTTAGAAGAGTGGTGCGTGGTTATGTATATGATGTTGTTGTTTGCACAGCCCGGAATGGTTTTTGAAGAAAACCGTGAGCAATTTATTGGCCTTTATCCTCTTCCCTAAGTGGGAAGAAGAGGAAGGTGAGGTGGAACGACGAAAGGGATGACTTTATGTTTGTGGCCTTTTTGACTTCTCCTTTAAATCTTTTCTTATTTCAGACATATTTTTGTCCAAAGTTTATGCAGGTGAAAACTCATTTTTAGAAGCGTCACATACAGGACATACCCAATCATCAGAAATATTCTCAAAAGCAGTTCCGGGCCGAACACCGTTTTCAGGGTCTCCTATGGACGGGTCATAGACATATCCACATACATCACAGATATATTTTTCCATATCTTTCCCTCCTCCGTTTTTATTGCATCATCTTTGTATTTTTCCTCAACAATGCTTTTTCTATAAATTTTCAATCCAATACCTATGAGCATTGCCGTTAAAAGAAATACTATTACAACCTTTTCTTGTCGTGTAAGATATACCATAGTTATAAATCCCCATCTCTCTTCCTACATTTTATGCCTTGATTAGAGGCAGGTTGAGTCATTTTGAGCACCAGAACACCAGGGCACCAGGGCACCAGTTTTACTACTCACCACTTACTATATTTATAATTTTTCCTTTTACAATAATAAACTTCTTAATCTGTGAGTTTTTAAGCCATTGTTTAATTTTTTCATCCGATAAAACTTTTTCTTTTATAACACTTTCACCTGCATCAGACGGAATAAGGATGTGTGCCCTTACTTTCCCGTTTATCTGAACAGCAACCTGTATTTCTTTTAGTTCAAGTGCGGACAGATTATACTGTGGCCATTTTTGTTTGTGGATGCTACCTGCCTTTTTTGTTTTTTCCCAGAGTTCCTCTGTGATATGTGGACAACAGGGAGAGAGAAGAAGTAAAAATACATCCAGAGCCTCGTCCCACTGTTTTGTTTTATAAAGTGAGGTTTCTCTTATTTTATAAAGATAATTTAAAAATTCCATCAATGAGGCTATAATTGTGTTAAAGTTAAATCTTTCTATGTCCTCTGTAACAGATTTTATTGTAAGATGAAGGTTTCTTTTAAGTTCTGTTGCTTGTTCTTCTTTGACATCTTCCTGTTTTTTATGGCTTTCTTCTGTAAACAGGTTCCATACCCTTGATAGAAACCTTGAAACACCGTCAATCCCTTTACTATCCCAGGGGCCGCCCTGCTCCCATCTCCATCCGAACATCAGATATGCTCTGACAGTATCAGTACCATATCTTTCAACAAGGTTATCAGGAGCAATAACATTTCCTCTTGATTTTGACATCTTTTCGGAATCTTCTCCAAGAATTATTCCTTGATTTCTTAACATAATCATTGGTTCGCCAAAGTGCACAATCCCGCAGTCCCTCATTGCCTTTGTAAAAACTCTTGTATATATAAGATGCATTGTCGCATGCTCTATTCCACCTGTATATACATCCACCGGGAGCCAGTATTGTGCCTCTTCCGGGTCAAATGGTATTGAGTTATGTTTTAATGGTACATCTTTTTTCCAGTAAGGGCTTATATATGCATATTGATACCAGGAAGAGCATACAAATGTATCCATTGTATCTGTTTCTCTTACAGCAGAGCCTGAACATTTTGGGCATTTTGTATTAAGAAAACCCCGGTGATATTTAAGGGCATTTTCACCTGATGCAGACACTTGCGCATCAATGGGAAGCAAAACAGGCAAATCTTCATAATTAACAGGAACGGCTCCGCATTTTTTACAGTATATAATAGGTATCGGCGCTCCCCAGTATCTTTGCCTGCTTAAAAGCCAATCCCTGAGCCTGTAATTTACGGAAGCCTTTCCTATGCCTTCTTCTTCAAGAAAATCTATAATCATATCCTTTGCTTTTGATACCTCTATGCCATTGAATCTGCTACTGTTTATCATCTTTCCGACATCTGTAACTGTGTATGCTAATTTTAATTCTTTTCCATCTCCTGATGGAGGTTGAATAACAACCCTTACAGGAAGATTATATTTTTTTGCAAACTCAAAATCCCTCTGGTCATGTGCCGGGACAGCCATAACTGCGCCTGTTCCATATGTCATAACAATATAGTCTGCAATCCATATGGGAATCTTTTCATTGTTGACCGGATTTATTGCATACTCGCCTGTCCAGATACCTGTTTTTTCTTTTTCAACTCCGAGTCGTTCCACCTCTGTTTTTCTTACCGCCTCTTTTATATATAATTTAACAGATTGTTTTTTCTCTGCACAGGTAACCTGTTCTACAAGCGGATGTTCAGGTGCAAGGACAAGAAATGTTGCCCCCCACAGGGTATCTGGTCTTGTTGTAAATACTTTTATAGCACAACCTTTTTCAGTCTTAAAATCTACCTCTGCGCCTGTGCTTTTCCCAATCCAGTTATGTTGCATTGTTATGACCCTTTGAGGCCAGTCAAGACCAGACACACAAAGAAGTTCTTCTGCATATCTTGTTGTCTTAAAAAACCATTGCTCTAATTCTTTTTTTATAACAGGGGTATTGCATCTTTCACAATGTTTGTCTTCTCCCCACACCTGTTCTCTTGCAAGCGTGGTATTACATTTCGGACAAAAATCAACAGGCGCAAACTTCCTGTATATAAGTCCAGCATCATAGAATTTTCTAAAAAACCATTGCGTCCATCTATAATATTCAGGAATGCAGGTTACAATTTCTCTTCTCCAGTCAAACATAGCGCCCATACTTTTTAACCGGTTTCTCATCCTTTCTATGTTTGAGATTGTCCATTTATAGGGATGAACCTTTCTTTGTATGGCTGCATTTTCAGCAGGAAGTCCAAATGCATCAAAACCTATCGGGAAAAGAACATTATATCCTTTCATCCTCATGTATCTTGCCCGGACATCTGAAGGGATCATTGCATACCAGTGTCCTATGTGCAGGTCTCCGCTTGGATATGGAAGCATTGTAAGAGCATAGTGCCTCTTTTTATAAGAGTCTATATCTGCCCCATAAATCCCATCTTTTTCCCATCTTTCCTGCCACTTTTTTTCTATAATATCAAATCTGTATTGTTCTGACATATCCTTCTCCTGTTTTTACTTGTCATTGTGGGGCCGGGGGATGCGGTCTCAAACTTTGAAGCATAGTATATCATAAATGAACAGGGTAGTGTAGCGGTTGACCCTGTTAGATAACTTCATATCTTCTAATCTAACAGGGTTGACTTTTTATAAGCAAAAGATGATAATAAAAAACAAAAGGGGTGAGAAAAAAATGAAGTTGAAAATAAACGATGCAACAAAGAGAAGGTGTATTTTAAGGGGAAGGGTTTTTGACTTCTGGCGGGCTGAATTTAAAAGTGGAAAAAAGACAGAGTATGTGAAACACCCCGGTGCAATTGCTGCTGTGCCTGTTTTGTCCAACGGTAAAATTGTTCTGATAAGACAGTGGAGGTTTGCAGTAGGCAGATATTTATGGGAAATACCTGCTGGAACACTTGAAAAAGGTGAATCCATTATATCCTGTTTGAAAAGAGAGGTTGCAGAAGAAACCGGTTTTTGTGTAAAAAAGATTTTAAGGTTTGGGTTTATATATCCCTGTCCCGGTTACAGTAATGAAAAAATACATCTTTTCATTGTTCATTGTGATAGCAGAGTTAAGAAGAAGCTTGATGAAGATGAACACATGTGGTATAAGGAGTTCACAAAAAAAGAGATTCTAAGTTTGCTTAAAGAAAATAAAATAATAGACGGCAAATCTCAGGCAGCATTGTTCAGGTTTTTTCACGATAAACCCTAGCACGAGAAAGTCATCTCTGATCCCAGTCAGACCTACACAACCGATGATTGAGTTGTCCATCTCAAAAATTTTATCTCCATAATTGTTAGATAACGATACGTTGTAGTGTAATTCCCTTTTTCTCTTTTAAATATTGTGCTGGTGTTTTGTAATTTAATTTT
>NDHX01000010.1 GCA_013626165.1 bacterium Unc6 | reverse complement strand
GTAATCACAATCGAAAACCCCCACACCAAAATTATTTTCATAATGTAAAGAGATTTTTAGGGAGTTTAATTTCAAATGCCCGCGCACCCCAGTAGTACAGCAAATCTGACTACGGGGCAGGCGGGAGGGATGGGGCAAGGGCATTTACCTTTTTTCTTTTCTAAAAATCGGCGGCTCGCCCGCGAAGCGGGCAAATGCGGGCGGGCAAAAAGGAAGGGGGTCTGAGTGTCATCCCCACCAGGAATTTTTGCCTGTGAGTCGTTGGCAAAATTGCGAAACAATTTTGCGTCAGTCGGCGTCTGGATTTTACTCAAAGAAAATTCTGACATCGTCCGCTGTTTTTCTGCATTTCACTCAATATCTTTTATCTTTTTTTCCTACCTACTACCTACTATCTCCTATTTTCTTGGTGGAGCTGAGGGGATTCGAACCCACTGACCCGCTTACGCTTCACAGGGGTTTCACCCCTTTGAATTACCCCTTGAACAATGGGGAAAGCCTTCTTTCCCCGAACCCCTTTCTGTGTCAGGGGGATACTCCAATACAATCTATTTTCTGCATTTCACTCAATATCTTTTATCTTTTTTTCCTACCTACTACCTACTATCTCCTATTTTCTTGGTGGAGCTGAGGGGATTCGAACCCCTGACCCACAGACTGCCAGCCTGTTGCTCTCCCTCACTGAGCTACAGCCCCTTTTTTAAGGCAACAGAATACAGACAACTGGTAACCGGTAACTGGAAAACCAGTCTCCGGAGCACCAGAGCACCAGTTGCCTGTCACCATTTTTTCCAGTACCTCCTACCTACTATTTACTACATACTTACTATCTTCTATCTACTATCTTTTTCAGGTAGCCTTCAATAAAAATATCTATATCTCCGTCAAGGACAGATTGTGTGTTGCCCACCTCAATATCTGTTCTATGGTCTTTTACTAATGTATATGGTTGAAGTATGTAAGAACGAATCTGGCTTCCCCATTCTATTTTTTGTTTTACGCCGTGAAGTTTTATCATCTTTTCTTCTTTCTTTTTTCTCTCTATTTCGTAAATTCTTGCCTTTAAAACTTTCATTGCACTTGCCTTGTTTTTTAATTGGGAACGTTCATTTTGGCATTGCACTATAATATTGGTTGGTATATGTGTGATACGAACAGCAGAGTCTGTTGTATTTACTCCCTGACCGCCGGGGCCGCTTGCCCTGTAGACATCTATTTTTAAGTCCGCTTCTTTTATTTCAACAGGGACATCATCTTCTATCTGAGGGATAACATCCACAGAGGCAAACGATGTGTGCCTTCTTTTATTTGAATCAAAAGGAGATATGCGAACAAGTCTATGGACACCGTTTTCGGATCTTAAATTCCCATATGCATATTCACCTGTTATAAGTATGGTTGCACTTTTTATGCCCGCTGATTCTCCTGTAAGATAGTCAAGAATCTGAGATTTGTATTGTTTGTTCTCAGCCCATCTTTTATACATACGCAATAGCATTGATACCCAATCACAGGACTCTGTTCCTCCGGCCCCTGAATGTATTGTAAGAAAGGCGTTTGAGTGGTCGTGTTCTGCGGTGAAAAGTGAGATTGTTTCAATCTTTTTTATTTTTTCTGAAATACTTTGTAGTTCTTTTCGGATCTGTTCTATTTCAGAAGTTTCGTTTTTTTCAACAATTTCAGAAAATTCTAATATATCAGAAGCCTGTTTTTGGACCTCATCCCAGGGTTGAACCTGTGTTTTTAGTATTTTTAATTCCTGGATGATTTTTGTTGCTGCCTGGCTGTCTTTCCAGAAATCCTGTTTTAAGATCTGTTCTTCTATACTTAATATGCGAGCCTGTTTAGACTCTAAGTCAAAGATACCTCCGGGCTTCTTTTATCTGTTCTAAAATTTTTTTTGCCTCTTTTGTTAATTCATCCATTTTACCTCCTCTTTTTAATTATGTAGTTTTTGTTGAAAAAGTATGGAAACTATTTATTGATGGGTTTTTCAGTAAGAACTATGTGATATATTGTAATACACAAGAGATATTCTGATGTATATATTCTGCTTTGCTTTTTTTAAGTGTTTCAAAATCATTTGAACCCGTAAGCACAGCAATTGTTTTTATACCTGCATTTTTGCCTGTCTCTATATCAATTGTCATATCACCAACATAAAGTGTGTCTTCCTTCGGGACATTGAAATATTTTATGATTTGAAGTAAGAGTTCAGGGGCTGGCTTGTGATTTTGAACATCATCCCCGCATAGCACAAGGTCAATATGCTTGTGTATGGGGAACATTTTAACCAATTTTCTTGAAAAATTTCCTGTTTTATTGCTTGCAACCGCTATTTTTACGCCCAGTTCTTTTAATCTTTTCAATGTTTCTTCCACAAAGGGAAGAACCTTTGTATGTGTGCCAAGTATTTTTGAATATTTTTCCCTGTATATCAAAACAGCATCTTTTATCATTCCCTCGGGGATAAATTTAGAAAGCATATTTTCTAATCCGAGTCCAACATCTTTTTTAACCGCATCAAGTGTCTGTTCAGGTATCTTAATCTTTAATAATGTATAGTTTAGTGCTTTTTGTATTGTTTCGTAATCATCTACAAGTGTCCCATCCAAATCAAATATAACAAGTCTTATCATTTTCTGCTTCCAGGTTTTGTCAGGGGTATGTTTTTTTTACAAAGAGGGCATTCTTCTTGTTTATACACACGGACATTTATTGTAAGAAGTTTAACAAACTTTACACCCAGAGAGTGCCCGAAGTTAGCCACACTTGCACTTCTATCAACTATTGAACCAACACCCGCAATATATGCTTTTTTTTCTTTTATAAGTTCCAATATCTTAAGTACCGAACCACCCGTTGTTATCACATCTTCTACAACAAGGACCCTGTCCAAGGGATTTATTTCAAATCCTCTTCTTAATGTCATCCTGCCGTTTTCTTTTTCTGTAAATATAGACCTGCATTTTATTGCGCGTGCAATTTCATATGCAACTAATATCCCTCCTATTGCAGGCCCTGCTACTACGGTTATGCCGTCGCTTTTAAAATTATCTGCAATTTCTTTACAAAGGATTTCAGAAACATCAGGATACTGCAACAATATCGCACACTGAAGATAGTTTGGACTGTGAAGTCCGCTTGAAAGACTAAAATGTCCTTCTAATAAGGCATTATATTTTTTAAATATATTCAGAACAGTTTCTTTATTCATATCTGTTATTTTATCAGATTTACAGGCTCAAGGCAAGTTTTTGACTTAATTGATATTTCAATATATAATAAACTTGTGGAAAAAGTGGGTGAGATTATAAAAAGACTTGAGAAAGTATATCCCGGCGCAACAACTGCACTTAAGTATTCTAATCCATTTGAGCTTCTTGTAGCAACAATTCTTTCTGCGCAGTGCACGGATGTAAGGGTAAATGATGTTGCAAAGGTGCTTTTTGAAAAATATAGAACAGTTGAAGATTATGCAAATGCAGATATAAAAGAATTTGAAAAAATTATATATTCAACAGGATTTTATAAGAACAAGGCTAAAAATATTATATCTGCTGCAAAAATGGTAAGGGATAAATTTAAAGGGAAAATACCTGATAATATGGAAGAACTTTTACTGTTGCCGGGCGTTGCAAGAAAAACAGCCAATGTTGTTTTGGGGCAGGCTTTTGGAAAAAGCCAGGGTATTATTGTAGATACACATGTGAAAAGAGTTTGTTACAGGTTGGGCTTGACCAATAATAAAGACCCTGAAAAAATAGAAAAAGATTTAATGAATATTGTTCCTAAAGAGAAATGGATAAAGATTTCATATCTAATTATAAACTTAGGAAGAAATGTTTGCGCAGCAAAAAATCCTCAACATAACAAATGTGTTCTGGATGATATGTGTATTAAAAAAGGAGAGAAAATATGAGGGAAAAGGTTGAAGAAGCACTAAAAGAGGTTCGTGAGAATCTTAAAAAAGATGGCGGGGATGTGGAACTTGTAGAGGTTACTCCAGAAGGGGTTGTTAAGGTAAGGCTAAAAGGTGCCTGCGGCTCCTGTCCTATGGCTCATATTACACTTCAAACGAGAATAGAGAAGGTGCTAAAAGAAAAAATTCCTCAAGTAAAGTCTGTTCAGGCAGTACCGTAAAACAGGTGACGGATAAAGGCCGTTATTCGTATACCGTATCCCATCAAAAATATAAAATACGGAATACGGACAACGAAATACGGACTACGGATGACGGAATACGGGTGACTGGTGACGAGGAAAACAGAACAACAAAAACTTTTTTCCCTGTCACCTCGTCGCCTGTATCCTGTTGCCTTTTAAAAAGGGGATGGCATATTGAAACAAAAAACTGATGTGGTAATAATAGGCGCCGGTCCGTCAGGACTTACAGCAGGACTTTATTGCGGAAGGTGGGGAGCAAATGTTCTTATATTAGAAAGACAGTTTCACGGTGGGCAGATTGGCAAGGCATATAGAATAGAAAATTATCCCGGTTTTCCTGAAGGTATAACAGGTTTTGAACTTGCAGAAAAGATGTTTGAGTCTGCAAAAAAGGCCGGTTGTGATATAAGATATGAAGAGGCACAAGAAATAACACAAGGCGAAGAATATGGTGTATGTACACAGGACGGCATTTATGAAACAAAAGCAATTGTTATTGCAACAGGTCTTAAACCTAAACTATTGAATGTCCCTGGAGAAGAGCGGTTTGCAGGCAGAGGGGTTTCTTATTGCGCAACCTGTGATGGCCCTTTTTTTAAGGGAAAAGATGTTGTAGTTATAGGCGGAGGTAATCGGGCACTTACAGATGCATCATATCTTTCCAGTATCAATTGCAGGGTTATGCTTATTCATAGAAGAGAACAATACCGTGCCAGTCCTGATGTTATAAAACAGTTTGAATTGTCCGGTGTAAAAACATTTCTTGGATATATTATTGAACAAATAACAGGTGAACAGAATGTTGAAGAGATTGTTATAAAATCTGCTCATGCGGGCAAGATAATGAGACTGAAAACAGATGCAGTTTTTATACACATAGGCACCGAACCACAGACGAAAAAGTTTTCCTTTCTAAAATTAGATGAAGATGGATATATTATTACAGATAAAAATTTTCAAACCTCTGCCGAAGGTATTTTTGCCTGCGGGGATGTTCGTTCTGGGAGTTTTAAACAGGCAATATCTGCCTGCGGAGAAGGTGCAGAGGCGGGGTGGAATGCTGTATCATATTATAAGGGCCAAAAAATAAAAGAATAACCGATATATGAAAAACATACCCATAATATTTAATACCGATGGATTAAGAGCAGAATATAACAAGTGGCCATTGGATAAACACACAGTGAAAAACATCGGTTTTTTCCTTTCAAGGCTGCTTGATGCAAAAAGTATTGTCTTATGCAGGGATGGAAGATGTTCAGGTCAGTCTATTTTTTCTGATCTGTGTTCAGGTATGACAAAATATGGAACAACAGTTTTAGATGCGGGTCTGCTTCCAACTCCTGCTATGTCTGTGCTTGTTAAAAAGATGAAAGCCGATGCGGGTATAAGTATCTCTGCCTCACATAATCCGTCTGAATACAACGGAATAAAAATATTCAGTTCAGATGGTATAAAGATTGCGTCTAAATATGAAAGAGAAATTGAAAGGCTTTTATTTGAAGATAGAACAGATATAACAACCAGTCCTGTTATTGAGGATGCAGGAAAGATGTGTGAAGATATTTATCTTGATTATTTAGCAGGGGTTGCCCGCTTGCCCAACGGTGGAGTCTCCGATGGTTTGAATGTCCAAGACTTAAAAATATCTGTTGATTGTGCCAATGGTGCTGCTTCTTATATTATAGAAAAATTTTTAAAACAGATAGATGCAAGTGTTATGGTGTATTCAAATGCACCCGACGGCGTAAATATAAATAAAGGGTGCGGTTCAACCTGTCCTGAAAATATATGTAATATTGTGCGAACCGATAAGGCAGATATAGGTGTTGCATTAGACGGCGATGCTGACAGGGCAATTTTTTGTGATGCAAAAGGAAATATTGTGGATGGAGATTTTGTTCTTGCAATGCTTGGGCTTGATATGTTAAAAGAAGGGATTTTATCCTGTAACACTGTTGTTGGAACTGTTATGAGTAATCTTGGATTAGAGATTGCATTAAAGGAAAACGGGGCAAGGCTGATAAGAACGGCTGTCGGGGATAAAAATGTTCTTGATGAGATGTTAAAAGGAAATTATGTTATAGGGGGCGAACAGTCCGGGCACATTATATTTTTAAGGTGCTCAACAGCAGGTGATGGGATTGTTACACTAATACAGGTTCTTAAATTTATGAATAAAACAGGAAAAACATTAGAGGATCTTTCCTCCTGTATGAAAAAATTTCCTCAGATTTTGTTAAATGCACCCGTCAAGAATAAGGTCCCGTTGGATAAGATTGAATTGTATAAGAAAGCGTTAGAAGATGCAAACAGAAGGTTGGGTAAATATGGAAGGATTGTCGTAAGATATTCGGGGACAGAACCTTTGGTAAGGGTTATGGTTGAGGGTGATTCCGATGCGAAGGTAAAAAACGTTGCTCAAAGTCTACTTGATGCCGTTTTGGACGGATTAAATCTAAAAAAAATATGAAAAAAGAACTGATATGGATTATAGATTTTGGCTCACAGTATGTTCAACTTATTGCAAGAAGGGTTCGTGCAGAACATGTATATTGTGAAGTGGTCCCTCATATAGTAAAGATTAAAGATATAAAACAGGCAGGCGTGTCCGGGATTATACTTTCGGGCGGACCTGCAAGTGTTTATGAAAAAAATGCTCCTATGTGTGGTAGGGAGTTATTTGAAATTGGGATTCCTGTTCTTGGTATATGTTATGGTATGCAGGTTATGGCACATCTTTTGGGCGGTCTTGTCCACAAAGCAAAAACAAGGGAATATGGTTATGCGGAATTAGAGATTATGAGCAAAAATGATTTTTTTGTTTCTATTCCAAAAAAAAGTCCTGTTTGGACAAGTCATTGTGATTTTGTGTCAAAGATTCCTCCGGGCTTTGTGGTGTTAGCAACAACCAACAGTACTAAATTTGCAGCAATGGCGAATATAAAAAGAGAACTTTTCGCAGTTCAGTTTCATCCTGAGGTTGTCCACACTGCTTTTGGAACAAGGATGATAGCAAATTTTCTTAAAAGGGTTTGTAAGTGCAAAGGTTTATGGACTATGCGTTCTTTTATAGATGAGTCTGTGAAAAGGATAAAAAGTCAGGCAGGACAGGGGAAGGTTGTCCTTGGCTTAAGCGGTGGAGTGGATTCGTCTGTTGCTGCTGTTCTTATACACCAGGCCATAGGCAACCAACTTAAGTGTATATTTGTTGACAATGGACTTCTCAGGCAGGGTGAGGCTGAAAGAGTGAAAGAAACATTTGGAAGGCATTTTCATATAGACCTTGTGTCTGTTGATGCAAGAAAGAGGTTTCTTAAAAAATTAGAGGGTGTAGCAGACCCTGAAAAAAAAAGAAAGATAATAGGAGCAGAGTTTATAAAAGTGTTTGAGTCTGCGGCAAAAAAAATAAAGTCTGTCCAATTTCTTGCACAGGGAACTCTCTATCCCGATGTCATTGAATCCCGCTCTGTATATGGAGGACCCTCAAGCATAATAAAGAGTCATCACAATGTAGGGGGGCTTCCCAAAAAAATGAAACTAAAACTTATAGAGCCGTTAAGGTTTCTTTTTAAGGATGAGGTTCGTCAGGTTGGGCGAGAATTAAATATATCAGAAGAAATAATATTCAGGCATCCGTTCCCTGGCCCTGGATTTTCTGTTCGTATAATAGGAAGTATTACGGAAGAAAGATTAAGGATTCTTCGTCAGGCAGATGCTGTTGTTGAAGAAGAAATAAGGCTTGCCGGTCTGTACAGATGGTTATGGCAGGCATTTGCTGTTCTTCTTCCTGTAAAAAGTGTTGGAATAATGGGGGACAAAAGAACATACCAGAATGCGGTTGTTATCCGTGCGGTTACCAGCCAGGATGGGATGACAGCAGATTGGGCAAGAATTCCCAGCAAGACGCTTACAAAGATATCAAACAGGATAATAAATGAGATTCAGGGTATAAACAGGGTTGTTTTTGATATAAGTTCAAAACCTCCTTCAACAATTGAGTGGGAATAAGGTGATAAGATTTCAGTTGTAGCATTTTCTGATAAGTAGCGGTGTATATTATTTTAAAAAAACATTAAATATCAAGTCTCCGTTCCTCAGTTTCCATGAGGGCAAATGCTAAAAATAGTGGGCTGCAAGTAGTAAAAAACTGCTAACTGCCTGCTTTAATTTTTTAAATTTTCTATATACTACACCTGAAAAAAAACTGAAAAATAAAAGGAATAAAAAATGTTAGACATCAAATATATCAGAGAAAACATTGAAAAGGTAGAGTGGGTAATAAGAGCACGTTCTGGTTATGCAGTAGATATTGATAAACTTATTTGTTTAGATGAGGAAAGAAGACGGCTTCTAATAGAGGCTGACGCTTTAAAGCATAAAAAGAATACTGCAAGCGAGGAAATTGCACTACTAAAAAAACAGGGGAAGGATACGCATCTGATAATAGAGGAAATGCGTTTTGTTTCAAATAAGATACAACAGATTGATTGTGTCATAAAAGAAAAAGAGGAACAGATTAACAAGATACTTTGGATAATTCCCAATATTTTGCATAATAGTGTTCCGGTTGGTCCTGCTTCTGAAAATAGAATTATACGGCAATGGGGAAAATTCAGGAAATTTAACTTTCAGCCTAAAAATCATATGCAGATAGCAGAAGAACTTGATATACTTGATATGCAGAGGGCGGCAAAAATTACAGGTCATGCGTTTCCACTGTTCAAAGGCGATGGTTCAAAACTTGTAAGAGCACTTATAGGTTTTATGCTTGATACACATACAAAGGAGCATAATTTTAAGGAGGTTTGGCCGCCGCTTCTTGTCAACAGGGCCTCAATGACAGCTACTGGTCAACTTCCAAAATTAGAAGAAGATATGTACAGGCTTAAAGATGATGACCTTTTTCTTATTCCCACAGCAGAGGTTCCACTTACAAATATATATTCAAATGAGGCTATACCCGAGGAAAACCTTCCCCTTTATATAACCGCATATACGCCCTGTTTCAGGAGAGAGGCCGGAACATATGGTAGAGAAACAAAGGGCTTAACAAGGGTTCACCAGTTTGATAAGGTTGAACTTGTGAAGATTGTAAAACCCGAAAACTCATATGATGAACTGGAAACGCTTTTGGGATGTGCAGAAAAGATACTTCAGATGTTAAATATTCCCTACAGGGTTATGTTGTTATCAGCACAGGGGACAAGTTTTGCCGCAAGCAAGTGTTATGATATAGAAGGCTGGGCCCATGTTGCAAATACATATCTAGAGGTTTCTTCCTGTTCAAACTTTGAGGATTTTCAAGCCCGAAGGGCAAATATAAGGTATAAAAATCGTACCACAGGCAAAAGCGGGCTGGTTCATACACTGAACGGTTCCGGTGTTGCTCTTGCAAGAACAATTATCTGCATACTTGAAAATTATCAGCAAAAAAATGGGAGTGTGCAAGTTCCGAATGCTTTGATAAAATACATGGATGGGCAGGATGTCATCAGAAAAAAATAAAAAAGAACCACCAAAAAAACATTCTAAAACAAAAGGTTCGTTTTTTAGCGGGATTATAAAATTTATTATTACAATTTTTCTTATCCCCCTTGTAGTGGCATCAACTCTTTCTTTTTACGATTATATAAGGGATGTCCAAATATCAGGAGATGAACCGTTCTTTTTCCTTTTAGGGTGTCTTGCATATCTTATCTTTCATACCATTATCTATAAACCGACATTTTTGTATGTATTTACACACGAGGTGCTTCATGCAATACCCACCTGGCTTACAGGGGGAAGGGTTAAAAGGTTTAGAATCCTGCCAAAAGGAGGCTCTGTTGAAACCACGAAGTCTAACATCCTGATACTGCTTTTCCCGTATATAATTCCGATTCTTACACTTATTTTTGTACTTGCCTATTATGTTGCTGGAATATTCTGGAAAGAAATTTCTGATCATTTTAATTTTTTTATTTTTGCAATAGGCGCCTCACTTACATTTCATATTGTTAATACATCCGAGGCATTGAAAATAGAACAGCCTGATATTGAACAGGTGGGTTATTTACTTTCAATGCAGATTATATATATTTTTAATCTTTTGCTCATCTCCTGCATATTTAGTCTTATATCCCCTGAATTTTTATTCCTGGATTTTTTAAAGAATTTGTTTGAAAAAGTAAAAGAGATTTACATCTTTTTATATACAAGGCTGTTTTTTGTTTGAATAGGAGGGACAATGGACATTATAACAGAACGGGCTTCAAAAATAAGGCTTCTGATAACAGATGTGGACGGTGTTCTTACAGATGGCAGGATTGTATATGATAATTTCGGAGATGAATTAAAGAATTTTAGCGCACAGGATGGGTTTGGTCTTCTTCTTTTGAAAAAGGCAAATATACCTGTTATCTGGTTCAGTGTAAGGAAAAGTAGAGCAGTTTCAAGGAGAGCAAATGAACTTGCCTGTGTAAAGGTATATAATGTAAAAAAAGATAAAAATTGCTATTTTGATAAAGTGATCAGGAAATGGAAGGTATCAGAACAAGAGATTGCATATATCGGAGATGATATGGATGATATAGGTCCTATCAGGAGGGCCGGTTTATCTGTAAGTGTTAACAGCGCGCAGGAAGAATTAAAAAAACTATCTCATATTGTTACAACATCAAGGGGCGGACAGGGTGCTGTTAGAGAAGTATGTAATATTATTTTAAAGGCACAGAATAAATTTGATCAGACAATGTGGTCACAGATTATATCCAGAAGATGGTTTGGCGTAGGGACATAAATATAGTAGGTAGCAGGTAGGAGTCAAGGGGACAGGTGATGAGGCGATGGATAAAAGCCGTCGTTCGTATATCGTATTTTGTATACTGTAAAAAAACGGACGACGGAATACGGCCTACAGAATACGACCTTCGATGAACAGAGAACGGTCCACAGTAAATGTTAACATAGAGAAATTGAGGAATATATGTACAGAAAAATTATGATTTTTATATTTATTACTACGGTTTGTTCTGGTTGTAAAGTTCAGGAAAAGAAGGTACAAGAAAATGTTCTACCTCCTGTTGAACAGCAGGTTTCAGGATTTCGTGTTTCACACAGATCTGGCAGGGGACAGCAGGGTGTCAGATGGGAACTGGAGGGAAGTTCTGCAAAGTTTATTGCGGGCAATATTGTACTTCTTGATACTATCATTGCAACTGCGTATAGTGAAGAAGGTTTTGTAAAGGTTGTTGCTGATGAGGGAAAAATTGACAGGAATACAAATAATCTTGAATTAAGAAAAAATGTGAAAGCACATACATCCGACGGTGTGAATCTGTATACAGACTCTTTAAACTGGATAGAAGAAAGTAAAACTATAACAACAAAAGATGTTGTATCTGTTGAAAAGGAAAACATTAAGGCAATTGGAAAAGGAGCAATTGCTGAGGTGAGCCTAAAACAGGTACAGTTAAAAGAAGATGTCAAACTTGAAGTAAAATCAGGCGCCCAAGAAGAACAGGGACAGCCTGCACTTCAACCTACCATTATCACCTGCACAGGACCTCTTGATGTGGATTTTCAAAAGTCCATAGCCGTATTTAATGAAAATGTGCATGTGATAGATCACAGAGGAGAGCTTTTTGCTGACACTGTTGAAGTATTTTTTGACCCACAGAATAGGAAAATATTGAAGATAATTGCAAAAGGCAATGTGAGGTTAAAAGAAGGTGAAAATGAACTTTTTGGCGATAAGGGTATTTATGATACAGATACAGGTAAGATTACAATTACAGGTGAAAAACAAAGACCAAAACTAATATTTTATCCAGGGGAATAATTCAGGTCAGCAGAGGATCTGCTACACTGATCAATCGTAGAACATAGCTGACAGGAGACCGGTGACAGGTGACTGGTAGCTGATGACGAATGCCAAATGTTAAAATCTAAATGACAAAAAGTATGACCTGTTGATATCTATTTGATATTTGAACTTTGGAATTTGTCATTTATTTGTCATTTGACATTTGTTATTTGACATTTATTTGTAATTCGCATCTTGGTGTTTGAAATTTTTACAACATATGAGTTTGCTTGAAATTAAAAATCTAATTAAGCAATATAGCGGAAGAAAGGTTGTCAACGGAGTTTCTATAAGCGTGGACAGGGGAGAGATTGTAGGACTTTTAGGACCAAATGGTGCAGGCAAAACAACAATATTTTATATCACGGTCGGAAGTGTCAAAGGGGACTCAGGCAGTGTTATATTTAATAAGGAGGATATAACAAGTTTCTCTGTTTCTCATAGGGCAAGGATTGGACTTGGGTATCTTTCTCAGGAACCATCTATATTTCAGAGACTTACAGTTGAAGAAAATATTATGGCAATACTTGAAACACTTAATATTTCTTTAAAAGAGAGGAAAAAAAAGATGGGGATACTTCTTGAACAATTAAAGATATCTCATCTTGCAAAAAATAAAGCATATACACTTTCAGGAGGAGAAAGAAGAAGGCTTGAGATTACAAGGGCATTATGTCTACAACCATTATGTCTTCTTTTGGATGAACCTTTTAGCGGGGTTGATCCCATTGCGGTTTTTGATGTCCAGCAGATTATAAAACAATTAAAAAACAAAGGGCTTGGCATATTATTGACAGACCATAGTGTAAGAGAAACGCTTACAATCACCGACAGGGCATATATAATTAACAGAGGGGAGATACTTGTTTCAGGAACAGCCGAGGCGCTTATTAACGACACGAAGGCAAGGCAGATTTATTTAGGAGAGCAGTTTAGAATGTGAAAAAAGATGACAGGCGACTGGTGCTCTGGTGCTCTGGTGCTCTGGTGCCATGACATTATAGGGAGGGAGAAAATTGAATGTAAATATTACAGGAAGGCATTTTGTTGTTTCAGATGGCTTACGGCAACATATACAGGCTCGTGTGGAGAAGCTGGAACACCATTTTAACAGAATTGTTGAAGCACATGTGATTCTTTCAGTAGAAAAGTTCAGAACAACAGCTGAGGTTATATTAAGTGGCAGGCATCTTCATATTGTGTGCAAAGAGACCACAGGCCAGATGTATTCATCTATTGATAAGGTGATGCACATAATAGAAAAACGGCTTACAAGATTTAGGGATAAGGTAAGAGAACATAAAGCAAGAAGGTACTCAAAATCAACACAAAAAGGACAAAGACTGTTGAACAAGATAGTGGGCACAGGTCTTCTTATAGAAAAACAATTACCACCGTCAAATCTTATGACCATCAGCGATGCAATAATTCAAATGGAAACAGAGGCCAAAGATATACTTGCGTTTAAAAACAAAGAGGATGGGAAGATTCATATTGTCCATAAAAGAGATGATGGAACATATGGAATGTACGAAGGAAGCGTAAATTAGATATGGTAGTTAATGGAATTTATCTTGAAAGGGGAGGAATATGAGAATTATGGAATTTTTGAATACAAAAGCAATCAATCTTGATTTAAGGTCAAAAGACAAGGAGGGTGTTATAAAGGAACTTGTAGAACTTCTTGTCCGGTCGGGTGATGTTAAGCAGAAGATCGAAGACAAAATTATAAAAATACTTTTAGACAGAGAAGCACTTGGCTCAACAGGTATTGGACAGGGAGTTGCAATCCCACATGGAAAATCTGATTGTGTGGACAGGCTAACCTGTGTCCTCGGAGTCTCTAAAAAAGGTGTGGATTTTGATTCTTTAGATGGCGAACCTTCTTATATCTTTTTTCTTCTTGTCACACCCGAAGAAACACCTGGACCACATCTAAAGGCACTGGCAAGAATATCCCGTTTATTGAAAGATAAATTTATAAGAGATTCTTTACGCAATGCAAAAGATGTTCAGGAAATAATAAAACTTATTCAACAGGAAGATGATAGAAAGTGAAATTACCAAAGTTGTTATATCCCGGTTTAAAGATAAAGCGATGGGGATTTTTATGCCTTGCTGGAATACTTATTGTTATTGCAGGTTCCTGGGCATACTGGTGGGATTTTCTTTTTAAATTTACACCGGGTTGGCAGATTAGAATTCCTATAATTATTTTAGGTTCTTTGATAATAGCGTTTGGTGTAAGGGAGATGGTTCGTTCGGTTGCAGGTGTGTTTATACCCCAGAGAGAAAAGGAACTTTTTGATATTATTTATACAAAAAGACATTTAAGTAAAGGACCGAGGATTGTTGCAATAGGTGGCGGAACCGGACTTCCTGTCTTGCTTTCGGGGTTAAAAGAATATACATCAAACATTACTGCTGTTGTTACAGTTTCGGATGACGGGGGAAGCTCTGGAAGATTGAGAAAAGAATATGGGATTCTTCCTCCCGGAGATATAAGAAATTGTCTTGTTGCCCTTGCAGATACAGAGTCTCTTATGCAAGATCTTTTCCAATTTAGGTTTGAAAAAGGTTCACAATTGGGTGAACATAGTTTTGGGAATATATTTATTACTGCTATGACAAAGATAACAGGTGATTTTGGAGCTGCAATAAAAGAATCAAGTAAAGTACTTGCAGTAAGGGGCAGGGTAATACCGTCAACGCTTGACAGGGCTACACTTGTTGCACACCATATTGACGGAAGTAAAACAGTGGGAGAAGATAATCTTACCGAAAACTCTATTCCGATAAAAGAGGTACAAATTTTACCCTCCGACTGCCAGCCAGCACCTGATGTTCTGGAAGCATTATTACAGGCAGATGCGATAGTGTTTGGTCCGGGTAGTCTATACAGCAGTATCTTACCCAATCTTCTTATAAATTCTATTGTTGATACAATCTGTCAATCATTGGCTTTAAAGATATATGTATGTAATGTTATGACTGAATACAGAGAAACTGCACATTATACCGCATCAGAGCATATAAAGGCAATCATTAAGCATACAAATCCTGATATTATCCAAACAGTTATAGTAAATACGGCACACATTCCGAATATAATATTAGAAAGATATAAGAGCGAGAGGGCAGAAATGGTTATCCCCGATATAGAAAACATAAGAAAGATGGGATACAGGGTTATAGAAGAAGAGGTTATAAATATATCACCGTATTCTGATATACCGTCCCTCGGCAGCATTCGCCATAATCCGGATAAGATTGCACGGATTATAATAAGTCTTATCAAAAAAGATAAAAAATTAAAAGGATCTTATATATGAGAGAAACATATTTTATATTAGGATTTCACTGTCATCAACCAACCGGTAATTTCGGCTGGGTTATAAAAGGGGCCTTTGACAGGGCATACAAACCTCTTATTGATATTATAAAGAGACATCCTTCCGTAAAAGTAGTTTTACATTACAGCGGATGTCTTTTGGATTGGATGGAGGAAAATGAGCCGGATTTTTTAAAAGATATAGGTCTGCTTGTTGATGCAAAACAGATTGAACTAATGGGCGGGGGATATTACGAGCCGATACTGCCTATTATTCCTGAAAAGGACAGGCTCGGGCAGATAAGGATGATGGACAAATGGATAAAAGCCAGGTTTAATGTCGCCCCTAAGGGTTTCTGGCTTGCCGAGAGGGTATGGGAACCTCACTTAACAAATACGCTTCATAATGCGGGCATCGGATACACGGTTGTAGACGATTCGCATTTAAAGATTGTCGGAATAGATCCCGAAAAAAAACCGGGTTATTATATTACGGAAGATGAGGGGAAAATAATTTCGGTATTTCCCGATTCGGAAAAACTTAGATATCTAATCCCGTTTCATCCCGTTGAAGAGGCAATAGAATACATCAGAGAAAGTTCAAAATACGGCAACCTTGTCGTCATAATGGATGACGGTGAGAAGTTCGGTGTTTGGCCCGGGACACACCAGTGGGTGCATCAGAACGGTTGGCTTGAAAAATTTTTCAACGCAATCGAAAAAGAAAACAGCTGGTTAAAGCCTGCGACATTTTCCGAATATCTTGAAGAATTCCCTCCTCAGGGAAGGGTCTACATACCCTGTGCAACATACAACGAGATGCTTAAATGGTCGGGCGGATTTTTTAGGAATTATCTCGTAAAATATGAAGAATCAAACAGGATGCACAAAAGGATGTTATACATAAGCGAAAAAGCAGGTTCCAAAGGTGAGGCGATAAAAAGTTTATATAAGGCACAGTGTAACTGTGCGTACTGGCATGGCATATTCGGGGGGCTTTATCTTTCGCACCTAAGACACGGCATATATGAACAGTTGATAAAGGCGCAATGCGAGATTGATGCCGAAGAACATAAGAGTCAGGATTGGATTGAGGGTTTTAAGTGCGACATAGATAAGGACACAAACGATGAGGTCATACTAAATTCAAAATCCATCTGGCTTCTTATCAAACCTTCTTACGGCGGAAGTATTATTGAACTGGATAATAAGGATAAATGTTTTAATATAGCGAATACGTTGGCAAGATACAAAGAAGACTATCATTCAAAAATACAGGCATTAAAGCAGGATACAATCGGCAAAGAAGACAAAATATCAAGCATACATGAATCGGTGCAGGTAAAAGAACAGGGTCTTGAAAATTATCTTGTGTACGACAATTATCAGCGAGGGATATTCCAGGATCACTTTTTTTATAATACCGCAAAGGCTGAAGATTTTTCGGGCGCCAAGTATAAAGAGGTAGGTGATTTTCTCAAAAACCCTTATAGGGTTCAGTCTATAAATAAAATGAAAAAATCTGTAACGGTCTCGCTTACAAGAGACGGATTGCTAAACCTCGATACATCGAAGGATCCGTCCGCCTTTGGCGTCAAAGACCTCGCCTATATTTTGGGGCGGGAGATCTCGCCTCTGCGAGGCGGACCGTTAGGCAAGTCAGGGACTCCGCCGTTAGGCGAGCAGGTTATTGGCGTATCCATTGATAAAAGCATAACACTATTCCCGCATACAAAAGAGATACGTGCACGGTATTTAATCACAAATAAAGAAACCGCCCGAGGATTATGTTTTGGCACAAGTCTGAACCTTCTGTTAAAAGACCCTGCATTGAACGATATGGGTCAGATGTTGAGCATTGATTCAATAGATATAAAGGATGTGTGGTATAATCAACAGATAAATATATCCGTCCACAGGCGGTGCAGCCTATGGTATTATTCCATACAAACCGTTTCCGGGTCGGAGGCAGGATTTGAAAAGACATATCAGGGGATTTGCATGATGTTTTATTGGGATTTTGAAGTGGAGAAAAACAGCAGGTCTTTATTTGAAATTAAAGTGAAGATTTTATGAAAATACAAAAAAAAATAATCATACAAAATCATCAGGGTCTACATGCAAGGCCTGCAACAATATTTGTTCAGGCTGCAAAGAAATTTAAAAGTAAGATTTTGGTTTCAAATGGCAAAGACGAAGTAGATGGAAAATCTATTATTGGGATCTTGATGCTAGGAGCAGATAGGGGTTCAAAAGTTATTTTGAAGGCTGAAGGAGAAGATGCAGAAGATGCGATCCTTAAGCTTGAGGCTGTACTTATTTCGGATAAAAAAGTAAGTTTACCCCGCTGAAAAGGACGGGGCAAAGGCGGGCTTTCTAACAGAGTAAGAAGGTGTAGAATGGAAAATGTTATGTTTAAAGGTATGCCGGCATCTCCTGGCATTGCGGAGGGTAAGGTTTTTGTTGTCGGGAAAGAAAAAAAAATATCTGTTTTGCCCAAACCCATTTCTGATGCGGATATACATCTTGAAATTGCAAAATTTGAAAATGCACTTCTTAAAACAAGAGAAGAAATAGAAAATATACAGAAACATATTCAGACACAGACCGGAACTGAACATGCTGAGATATTTGAGGCCCATCTTTTGCTTCTTGAAGATAGGATGCTCATTGAAGAGGTTGTTATGCGGTTAAGAAATGAAAAGGTTTGTGTAGAATATATAGTTTCAGATATTATGGAAAAATATGCCAGGGCATTTTCGGAACTTGAAGATGAATATATGAGGGAAAGAATATCTGATATAGAAGATGTCAGTAAAAGGATTTTAAGAAAACTTTTCAATATAGAAAAAAAAACCCTTAAAAATTTAAGTGAGCCAGCCATTATTATAGCACATGATGTTTCTCCGTCTGATATTGCCGTAATGCCAAAAGACAAGGCACTGGGTTTTGCCACAGAAACCGGCTCAAGGACATCACATACTGCCATTATGGCAAGAGGATTGGAGATACCAGCAGTTGTTGGTATTGAGCATATTACGAACGACATACAACAGGATGATTGGGTCATATTAGACGGCAATCGTGGGGTCATATATATCAATCCTGATTCTTTTATAAGAACAAAATATGAAGAAGAAAAAATAAGACTTAAAGAGTTTGAAAAAGAACTTTTTTCTTTACATGATTTATCCTCTAAGACAAAAGATGATTTTAAGATAGTCCTTGCGGGAAATATTGAACTTCCTGAAGAAGTATCATCTGTTTTTACATACGGAGGAGAAGGGATAGGACTTTATAGAACAGAGTTTTTATATTTAAACAGAAAAGATCTTCCCACAGAAGAAGAACACTATGAATCTTATAAGAGAATTGCTGCCGCATTTACGCCTGTCCATATAATAATAAGAACACTTGATTTAGGAGGAGATAAGGTTGCTCCCCAGATGAATATCCCCCCTGAATCAAATCCATACATGGGATGGAGGGCAATAAGATTCTGTTTAGCGGTTCCTGGTATATTTAAGATGCAGTTAAAAGGGATATTAAGAGCATCCTTTTTGGGAAATATTAAAATAATGTATCCTATGGTTTCTGATGTTGAAGAGGTTATCAAAGCAGGCAGACTACTTCAAGATGCAAAAGATGAATTAGATGCAAAAGGTCTACCATATGATAAAGATATAGAGGTCGGAGTGATGATAGAAACCCCCGCTGCTGTGATGACAGCAGACATTATAGCCCCTTATGTAAAATTTTTTAGTATCGGGACAAATGACCTGATACAGTATTCGCTTGCAATTGACAGAGCAAACGAAAAAGTAGCATATCTTTACAAACCAGCACATCCGGGTGTTATCAGGATGATTAAAAATGTTATTGATATAGGACATAAAAATGGTATCTGGGTTGGGATGTGCGGTGAGATGGCAAGCGAGCCGCTGTATAGTATTCTTCTTATAGGTCTTGGTCTTGACCAATTAAGTGTAAGTCCTATTATGATACCTGAAATTAAAAAGATTATTCGTTCTACAACAATACAGGAAGCAAAACAGATAGCAGACACCTGCCTTGGTATGAATGATTCGGAACAGATAGAAAGTTTTTTGAAAGAAAAACTAAAACCAATCATACCGAAGATTGCAACAGATTGGGGTTAATTGCTTGATTAAAAAAGTACTTGACCCTGTTAGAGGTAAACCCCGTTAGAGAACTTTCTCTAAACGGGGTAAAAAACTTCTAAACAGGGCTGGTATGTCGCATATATGTATAACTTATACATTCACTTGACAAACAGAGGAAAAACGGAGCATAATTAATTAGATGTGTAGGAGAGTATTTCTTTCAAGGTGAAATTTTATTTTTGAGGATTAAATGGTGTTTAATTTACAATTCATAAAAAATAAAGGAGCAAATAAAGGTAAGTATCCCACGTCGGCACGTAAGGGGTTTTTGTCGCCCTTGACAAAAGTTTTCCACAGCGTTGGCTATTGTTGCCCACTTTTTATCTTTGGTATAGTAAAATAAACTCCCCAATATGTATAAATTGAAAGACCAATTTTATACAAAACCTCAAGTAGCCGAAAAGTGCTACAAAACCTTTCAAAAGGTTGCCAAGGAAATCGGGGTAAATCTTGATGATTATGTTTTTATTGAACCATCAGCAGGATGCGGTTCTTTCTATCAATTTTTACCGAAAAATCGCAGGATAGGAATTGACATAGACCCTAAAAAACTTTTAGGGATAGAAAACAAAGGAATAATAAAATCCGATTATCTTAAATGGTATCCCGAGAATAGAAATAAAAAGTATGTTGTAATCGGAAATCCACCGTTTGGATTAAGAGGAAACCTTGCCCTCTCTTTTATCAATAAATCTTATCAATACGCAGATATGGTAGCTTTTATTTTACCTCAACTTTTTAATAGTGATGGCAAGGGTGTTGCTGGTAAAAGAGTTATAGGTTATAAATTAGCCCATAACGAATATTTACCATCGGACTCATTTATTTATCCTGATGGCACAGATGTAAAAATAAATACCGTGTTTCAGGTTTGGACTAAAATAAATACTGACAAAATAAAGAAAAAACGACCTGAAACTTGTAATAATTTTATTGAGATATATTCTTTATCAGATGGCGGTTTGCCAGCGAATACAAGAAACAAGGATATGATAGAAAAGTGCGATGTTTATTTGCCATCTACAACTTTTAATGGTATGAAAGCATATAGTTCTTTTTATGAATTACCGAATAAACGGGGATATGGGATAGTTATCAAAAAAAACAAGGAAGAGATAAAAAAAATAATTGAAAATCACAACTGGGAAAAGAAAGCATTTTATTCCACCAATTCTGCTTTAAATCTACGAACAAGTTTGATTAAAGATGTAGTTATAGAAGCAGGTTATTTTGATAAGAATAAAAACAGGTTGTTTATATGAGTATATCAGATATAATTCTTAAAAAAGTAAAAGACATACAAGCAAGAAAACCTCTACAGCAATTTGATTGGAACGATAGTCTATATGAGGATGTGCAATCTTTAATGATTGATGAAAAAGGACAGCTTGGGGAAGAAATAGCGGTTGATATCTTAAGAGATTTTAAATGTATTGTTGATTATAACCCAAGCAAAACAGAAGAAATAAAGGGTTGGGATTTAATTTCTAATAGCTTAAAAATAGAAGTAAAACTTGCGACAATTACGATTGGAACTGGATTATTTCAGCACGAAAATCTACATCCTCAAAGAGATTTTCACGGAGTATTATTTATTGATGTTGCCCCAAAAGAAATATATCTTACTGCTGTATGTAGAAAAGATATTCTTTGGAAAAAATTACATCACAGGAAAGAAAGCGGAGCTTATAAATGTGATTTTTCTATAAAACATATAAAAGATAACAAAATACCAAAGTTTGAAAAATATAAAACGGGATTAGTTAATTCGGTAGAGGATTTTTTCAATATCTATAAATGGTTAGAGGAAAATTGTAAATAAGATATTATATTTTTTAATTTAATAAAAATATGTCAAACGATAAAATAACAATAATTGAAAAAATCGGTAATTTTGTTTCTAATATCCTTTTAGGAGAAACGAAATGGAGGATCCCGAATTAAGATGATTTATACCCTGACCCTTAACCCCAGCCTGGATAAGTCCTTTTACCTTCCTAAAATTCTAAATGACGACATTAACCGTCTGAAGAAGGTTTATGAAGACCCGGGCGGAAAAGGAATCAATGTGGCTAAAGCGGTTAAGGAGTTTGGAGGAGAGGTTCTTGCTCTTGGCCTTATTGGAGGAGAAAACGGAAAGAGATTAAAACATCTACTTTCTGAAAAAGGAATTCCTTTTTCCTTTGTAAGGACTGTGGGGGAGGTTCGTCTTATCTACAATATATTTGAGAAAAAAGGAAGGGTCATCCGTTTAAATGAACCTGGGCCAAGGATTAAAAGTGAAGAGATAAACAGACTTCTTAGAAAGATAACCTCTTTTTCCTATAGAAAGGGTGATTTTTTTATTATCTCCGGAAGTCTACCATTGGGAGTAAAGGAAAATATCTATCAGAAAATTATTAAGAAGCTAAAAGGAAAAGTTAAAATTGCCCTGGATGTTGATGGAAAACCTGGTCAATATGGAGTATCGGAAAAGCCACAGATTCTAAAGCAGAACCTTTATGAATTAGGAAGGCTATTTAAGAAGAAGATAGAGAAGAAAGAAGAGGGTATCTCCCTGGGGCAAAGACTTTTTAATTCCGGTATAGAAAAGGTAATTATCTCTTTGGGGAAAGAAGGCGCAATAGGTCTGAATAAAGAAGGTTCTTTCTGGATAAGACCACCCCGTATACTGGAAAAGAGTAGTGTAGGAAGCGGGGATTTCCTTTTAGGAGGTCTTGTCTGTAGTCTTTCCCGGGGAGAGGATTTTCTCTCCTCTTTACGCTGGGGAGTAGCTGCTGGCACTGCCTCAATAAGATATCCGGGCACCCAATTAGCCCCTTATGATGAAATTCGTAAGTTCTATCCTTCCATTAAAGTAATACCCCTTTAAGTCAAAAGTCAAAACGCAAAAGGTAAAACTGACCCGTAGAGTTACCCTGAGTAATCAAGAAGATTTGTATTTTCTACTTTTGATTGTTTTAGGAGTTGTTTTTCAGCATCTCTTATGGCTTGCCATGTGGAGGATAAGGATTGCGGGATGATCCTTATACTTGCAAGTGTTGACATAAAATTTGTATCTCCTTCCCACCTTGGAACAATATGGATATGTATATGTCCCGGCACTCCTGCACCTGCCTGCTTACCTATATTAATACCTATATTAAAACCCTGACAGTTCAGTGCTTTTTTTATAATGGTTTCATATCTTACCATTGCCTGCATAATCTCAATCTTTTCTTCTTTTTTAAGTCTGCTTAAAGTGTCTATATGACGGTTTGGTGCAATTATTATGTGGCCGTTTGTGTAGGGAAATTTGTTTAAAACCCCTGTTGTATATTTTCCTTTCCATATAATATAAGAGGTTTTAAATTTAATGTTTTTCTTTAAAAGATTACACAGGAAACATCCTTTTTCTTTATTGGTATTTTTTATGTATTTTATTCTCCATGGTGCCCAGATGTTTTTCATTTTTCTCTTTCAATCTTTTTCCTTGCCTCTTCAAATATTGGCTCTGCAAATTCGGTGCCCCATGTTCTTTCTTCCCATGTTCTTGTTTTAACAGTAGTTAAGAACTTTTCAAAGTCTTTAAAATATGAGCCATATATGTGAAAACTGTCACTTATATCAACATATCTTCCCACAGATACACTTTCACAGATATTTTCTTGTATTCTTTTTGCAATAGTTTTTTGCAGGTCTGTGAGTGCAAATATATTCATAAATGCCGCTTTATATGCATCCCTTGACCTCCAGTGTGTGTTCATATTTAATATCCAGCTGTTTTTATATCTTGAAAGTCTGCACCATACTCTCTGCAAGCAGGGTGGGTCGTCTGTTTTTGGATCAAGTCCCGCTATCCATGTAATTGCCTGTGCCCTTCTTGAATAGGGGACCTTTGAAATTTTATCAACTATATAAGAAATCTGGTCCAGTGTAGATTTTTCATTAGGATACGAAAACAGCCTCTGATGGTATGTATATGTCCATTTCCCTTCCTCGGGGCAGATCCAGTGGTCGTGGATGCCATAGACAACCTCTTGACGATAAATCTCAAGGTCCTCAAGTCCTGCTGGGAATGCCCTGTGTATGCGTGGTTCTGACATAGGCTCATCAATAACCATTATCATTGTTGCATCTCTGCTTTCAGGGTCCTCTGGCTTGTCATACTCTGTTTTTATTTTTAATCCTTTTTTCCAGGTTAACAAAACTGCCTTTTCCCAAGTCTCAGGCAATGTTTTGCCTTTTACATTTAGTACAGGTATATCGTTCATATCATCCTTCTTTTTATCCCTTTTCCATTATCTGTCGTTTATATTTCGTATATCGTTAAAAAATATAAAATACAGAATACAGACTACGGGCGACGGAATACAATACGCGGCTTTTATAATCTAATAATTTTTCCTCTGACTTTGTTTTTATTAACCTCAAGTATTCCATAAGAATTATAGATAGAGTATATTTTATCTGTCGGGCTTCCAGGATTAAAAAGCAGAACCCCGTTTATTATCCGATTATAAGGGTTGTGTGAATGACCGAATACGATTACCTGTACGCAGTCTTTTTCAAATTCCTTCATAACCTTTTCGGGTAGCTCCTGTGGATGTCCGTTGCCGTGTATAAGTCCTATTTTTATTTCTTCAACCTTTATTATTTTTTTTGAAGAAAACATATTTATAATTTCAGATGAATCCATATTGCCATGGACTGCTTCAAGATGGGGAAGTGATTTGAATAAATTTAAAACATAAACATCTACAAAATCACCTGCCATCAGTATCATATCCACAAGATATAATGCATCTACAAGCTTTTTGGGCAAGGTTTGTTGACCCTTATGTATGTGTATATCGGAAAGAACCCCTATTTTCATATTATTGGCATTATATTCTGACACCTCAGTGCAAGATTTATCCATTCAATTTCTCTTATATTTATCCTGCTTTCTTTTGCAACGATTCTTGCATTAAGCCCTATACTGTTTAATGCTAACCATTCTATTCTGCATTTTTTGGGTTTTACCGGCAGCCATTTTAGAAATGTTTCTATGTCTTTCTCCTCTACAAATTTATTTGATACAGGGAAAAACCAATCTTTTTTATTATTTTTTCCTGTGATACAGGATATAGATTCGTTTAGATAATCTATAGACAGAGATTCTAATTTCGGTATTTCTATATATTCATCTTCAAAACCTATTTTTTCTCCATTAAAACAACAGATTGCAGATTTTAATATGTCTTCTGGTTTTCTTGAACAATTTTTAAAGAAATCTTCCCTGACCTTTTCAATATAACAATGAGCATCTTTATAGAACTTTCCAGGATAAATAAAGGGTGAATTTTGTTCAGGTACAAATATCTGCGATAGCCATACACCGAACAGCGGGACAGATATTGTATAGAAATTTCCAAACCTGTTTATCCAGCCAATATCCTCAAGCATCTTAATATTTTTTGCCCATCCATTTTTTGTGCATTTTGATAGTTCTATAATATCTGATATTTTAGAAGTGCCATTGCAGATAATGTTAAGTATATTAAAACCAACTGTATCAAGTTCTCTTCCTTCTGTTTCTGTTTTTCTTTTGAAGATTTGATACACAGAGGAAGAGGCAGAGGAGAGGCTCTCAGAGATTGTATCACAGTTTATCAGAGGAAGACCAGAAAGTGTTTTAAGATATAACGGGTATCCGAGTGTAAGATATATCAGAAATTTTTTAATATCTTCACCTGTATTCTTAAAATAAGTATCTATATAGTGCATTGATTCTGAAACAGAAAATGGTTGCAGATGAAGAATTTCAAAATTACCGAACAATAGTGAAAATTTTTTTGAGAGTATGTGTTTTGCAGTTTTCTGCCTTGAACTTGTAAGAAAAATCATTGTGTCTTTCTCAACCATTATGGTCTTACTGAGCCTTTCAAACAAACGGTGGATGTTGAATCTTTCAAGCAAGTCAAAATCTTCAATTATAAATAATGTTTTTTTACCTGTTATTTTAGAAAGGATTGATGAGACCTGTAATATTTTTTCAAATGCTTTGGTGTTTTCACCACTTTTTGATAATGATACTGCACTTTCCAGCAGGTTATTGGTCTGTTTTATATCTGATAGATAAAAGTTTTTTGTCCTTAAACATATACTGCTAAACAAGTCTGTTTCTCGGACATCTATTATAAAAATATTAAATATTTGTTTATTGGCATCGGAAAGAAGGTTTTCTATCAATGTCGTTTTCCCGATTCCCGTATCTGATATTATTGCTATATTCTGTCTATATCCTTCTTGAAAACCATTCAATCTTTTAATAAGGTTATTTGATACTTCAGTTCTACCGACAAAAACATTGGCCATAATTACCAGTTAAACTCCACTTCGTTTCGCTAACTGATTACACAGATTTTAACTAACGATTACACAGATTAGGGATTAAGGTTGTTTATGTTTTAATCTGTGTAATCTAATCTTCTAATCTGTGTAATCAAGTACAGGTACAGGATTAAAATTCCCATACATTCAGTTATTGTAAAAACAATAAAGGGTCTACGGGGGCGTGCCCTTTCCTTATCTGAAAGTGAAGGTGGGGTATACCTTTTCTTCCAGTATTTCCTACGGTTGATATGAGCTGTCCCTGTTTAACATAATCATTCAATTTCACATATATTTCTCTGTTAGAGCCATACAGTGTTCTATAGCCATCACTGTGTTCAATAATTATTACTTTTCCAAGTCCTTTAAAATTTGTTTCATAAAATACAACCCTTCCTTCTCTGGAAGCAACAACTCTGCTTCCCTCAGGTGCTTTAATATCTATGCCCCTGTTTTTAATCCCACCTGGCATTGATTCTCCGAAAAAATTTACTACCCGCCCTCTTACAGGCCAGATATATGATTGGGTTAAGGGTATAAACAGTTTTTGTCCTATCTCTAATTTTCCTGGATCCGGGAGATGATTTCTGTCAATTATATCTTGCATTTTAATATTGTGTGCTCTTGATATTGAAAATAATGTATCACCTTTCTTAACGGTATAATAAAAACCATCACGGGTTTTAGGAAGAGTATAGACCTGTCTAGGAGGGGGAGTATAGACTCGTCTTGCGGGTATGCAACCGGAAAGCAAAAGGGAAACAGTTAGCAAATAATTTGCTGTACATTTTATTTTTTTGTATAAAGGTTTCATTATTTTTTTGACCTTATCATTGTTAACAACATTTTAAGGCTTGTAATTGCTTTCAAAGAATAAAAACTGCCGGCTGGCATAATTATTATCTGTCCTGATTTTAGATTATGTTGTTTCTCGGATATTTTAATCTCAACTTTACCGTCAATAACCTGCATCAGTGCATCATAAGGAGCGGTATGCTCACTTAATCCCTGTTCTTTATCAAATGCAAAAAGCGTAACATTTCCTGTTTTCTTGTTAATAACTGTTCTACCTACAACCAATTTTAAGACCATTCGGTCTTTATATACTTACTTGTATACTATCATAAAAAATTAATTTTTTAAACCTTTTTTTGTTTTTTAAGTCACCTCGGCCCGGTTCGTCTTCTTAAGCCTTCCTTTTACCAGAAGTATACCACATGTGGGGATGTCTTACACATTCCCACAATCTACGATTTTTTCTCATTGACAGGAAAAAGGTACAGGATTATAATAAACTTTTAATGATAATACATTATAATAATATTTTATTTGTGTGCACAGGTAATACCTGTAGAAGCATTATGGCAGAAGGACTTTTAAAAAAGATACTTCTAGAAAATGCATCTGAAAAACCTTATTTTACAAATATAAAGGTTTTATCTTCCGGAATATATGCAACAGATGGAACACCTCCGACAGATGAGGCAATAAAAGTAATGCAGCAGATAGGTATAGATATTTCCAATCACAGGTCAAGGAGATTGACAAAGCAGATGGTTCTATCAGCAGATATTATACTTGTTATGGAGGTCAAACACATTGAAGCAGTTTGTTCAATTTCACAGAATGCACTAAATAAAACCTGGCTTTTAAGACAGTCTGATAAAAAAGAAAACAGTCTTGAAATTCCTGATCCGCTTAGGAAGCCGTTAGAGGTCTATGAAGAGTGCAGGTTAATGATAGAAAGTGCTTTAAGAAAATTAATTAAAAAATTATGAAAATAGCAATGGGTTCAGACCACGGCGGTTATAATCTAAAAAGTGAGATTTTTGTGTATCTTAAAAGGGTTCATATTGTAAAAGATTTCGGAACATTTTCAGAACGACCTTGCGATTATCCGAAAGTTGCATACAGGGTTGCAAAGAGTGTCCGTTCAGGAAAATATAAAAGAGGAATTCTTGTATGCACTTCCGGCATAGGAATGACAATTGTTGCAAACAAGGTAAAAGGAATAAGAGCGGCGCTGTGTAATTCAAAAACTTGTGCCCGTTTATCAAGACAGCATAACGATGCAAATATCCTTGTGCTTTCGGGTAAATTTACGAGTTTAAAAAAAGCAAAAGAGATTGTTGATGAATGGCTTAGTGCGGATTTTCTTGGAGGAAAAGTACCAAGATATACAGAAAGAATTGAACAGATAAAAGAAATAGAGGAAAAAGAAAAGTGAAACAAATTTTAAAACCATTGAAAGATATTGATAAAAGTATATACAATGCAATAGAAGATGAAATTAAAAGGCAGAATGAACAGGTTAATCTTATTGCATCGGAAAACTATGCAAGCAGTGCCGTTCTTGATGCGGCTGGTTCTGTGCTCACAAATAAATATGCAGAAGGGTATCCCCATCTTCGCTGGTACAAAGGCTGTCAGAATGTTGATAGGATTGAAAGTATTGCAATAGAAAGGGCATGTACACTTTTTGGTGCCGAGTATGCAAATGTTCAACCACACTGCGGTTCGTCTGCCAATATGGCAGTTTATTTTTCAATGCTTAAAACGGGCGACACTATTCTTGGAATGGATATTGTAAGTGGAGGTCACCTCTCACATGGGCACGCACTTAATTTTTCAAAAAGATTTTTTAATTTTATAGGTTATGGCGTTGACAAAAATACCGAACATATTGATTATGATAATATTCTTGAAATTGCAAAAAAACAAAAACCAAAGATGATAGTTGCGGGTGCATCGGCATACTCAAGGATTATTGATTTTAAAAAATTTAGAAAAATATGTGACGCCGTAGGTGCATATCTTCTTGTTGATATGGCACACATTGCAGGGCTTGTCAGTGCAGGACTACACATAAGTCCTGTTAAGTATGCAGAATTTATAACATCTACCACACATAAGACATTAAGAGGTCCAAGGGGGGGATTTATATTATGCAGGAAAGAGTTTGGCAAGAGGATTGACCAGGAGGTATTTCCCGGCATACAGGGAGGACCTCTTATGCATATAATTGCAGCAAAAGCGGTTTGTTTCAAAGAGGCTATGCAGCCTGCATTTAAACAGTATCAGCAAAAGGTGATAGAAAATGCAAGGCAGATTGCCAACAGTTTAAGCCGAAAGGGTTATAGAATTGTATCCGGCGGCACAGATAACCATATGTTGCTTGTAGACCTTTCAGATAAAAATATTACGGGGAAAGATGCCGCAAATGCACTTGATGAGTGTTTTATCATTGTCAATAAAAACCAGATACCATATGATAAGAGACCTCCTGCACTTACAAGCGGGATAAGGATAGGTACTCCTTCTATTACAACAATGGGTATGGGCACAGAAGAGGCAAACATAATTTCAGAGATGATAGATAAGGTTTTGAAGAATATTGGTGATGAAAAAATAAAAAAAAAGATAAGAACAGAAGTAAAACATCTTACCTCAAAGTTTCTTTTATTATGAAATACAAAAGGCCCTGTTGGGATAGTTATTTTATGAGTGTAGCATCCATAGTAAGTAGCCGTTCAACCTGTTTAAGAAGGAAGGTTGGGGCAGTTATTGTGAAGGACAAGAGGATGCTTGCAACCGGTTATAACGGTGCTCCATCGGGCATCAGACATTGTGAGGTTGTTGGCTGCCTCAGAGAAAAATTAAAAATATCCTCCGGAGAAAGACATGAACTGTGCAGAGGCCTTCATGCGGAAATGAATGCAATAATACAGGCATCGCTGTATGGTGTGCCCATTGCGGGGGCAGTTCTTTATTCTACGAATCATCCCTGTGTTATGTGTGCAAAAATGATTATCAATGCAGGTATAAAAAAAGTTGTGATACTTGGAGACTATCCCGATAAATTTGCCAGAAGTTTACTTAAAGAAGCAGATATAAAAGTAGTGAAAGGAGAAAAACAGAATGGAATGGAAAAATTGGGAGGCAAAAAATTATAGTATATATATCTGGAATGATTTTATCAGGTTTGCATTTGATTTAAGAGAGGGGATATGGGGATGTGCGATAGAGAAAAAAAAAGAAAATGGTATTTTTGCTTGCCAGTCCGGATTAAGGATATATAAAGACAATTCTCCAAAAGATTTTTTGACATCCCTTGAATACAGAAGAGGTTGGATACAGCCGGAAGATATTACAGACTCAATGGGGAAATGTATAAGCCTTAATATACTTCATGAAGGCAACAGCCTTCCTTCCTTTATATTTCAGGTTACAGTATATGAAAGTCTGCCATTTGTTTTTATAAAATTAAAATCCTCAGTTGAAGGGAGTTTTGATTTCCTGCCGTTGTGTTTTTCTTGTAAAAAATTTGAAGGTCCGATATTTGGGAAGGGAAAACTCTTTGTATTTAGTGATTCCAAAGTTGTTTCTTTATCAGAAATTGATAAGAAAGAAATCTCCTTATCTGATATAGTTGCAATTTCGGATGCAGACTCAAATGTGGGAAGTGTTATAGGTTGGACAGGCATCGGAACCGGAACAGATAAAATTTTAATGCAAAAAATAGATAAAAATGTAAATATTGAGTCTGTATCAAGACCAATGGAAAATGATAAAAAACACAGTCAGACAGTATTTGTGGGGGTGTTTGAAAATATTTTGCAGGGAATGGAAATGTATGCAAATTTTATATCAAAGAGAAAATTACACCTGAAAAGGATTATACCTGTTGGTTGGTCGGGCAGGGATTTGCCGGTTGAGAATATAAATGAAGATAATATTATCCAGTATGCCAAAAAGATAAGGCAGGTAATTCCCATTATGTATGTGCAGGTAGACCACTGGTGGAAAAAACAGACAGGGGACTGGGAACCGAACCAGGAAAGGTTTCCGCAAGGGATGAAACACCTAACAGATACACTAAAGGCAGAGGGATTCATTCCCTGTCTCTGGTTTTCTCCTTTCTGTGTTTCAAAAAGCACAAGCACTGCACAAGAACATCCTGAGTGGCTTTTGAAAGATGAGAATCAGAACAATATTGAAAAAGATGGTATCTTTGTTCTTGATATCACAAATCCTGATGTAAAGGAATGGATAAAAAAACTTATTGAGAAAATAACAAATGAATGGGGATTTGACTCTTTAAGGCTTGACCTTCTTGATTATGAGGCAATTGAAGCAAAGAGGTTTGATAATGGTATTTTGCCTGTTATTTCATATCTTGAAGGAATGTCTTTTATAAGAAGTCTGGCGCCGCAACAACTGTATATTGCTGCTTGCGGTATTTTAAAAGGTCCAAGTATTGTATTTGAAAAAAATATTTTTGACAGTGCGATCATCGGTCATCCTTTAAGGTTCAAATGGAATGAAATAAAAGAACAGTTAAAACAGAATATATTGAATTGGTATCTTCATCAAAGAGTATGGATAAATGAGGCGAGCTTTTTAAAAACTAATAATGTAGACTTAAATGAAAATGAAATAAAATTTTTGGTAACCGTTTCAGGTATGTTAAGCAACAGTATATTTATTGCAGATACAGAGACTGATAAATTAAATCTTATAAAAGGACTTTTCCCCATACTTGGTATTTGTGCAAGACCCCTTGATATGTTTGAAGGACATATGCCTTCCTTGCTTGACATCTTTCTTTCAGCAGGATGGGAAGATTATCATGTTGTTGCTGCTTTGAACTGGGATGATGAACCGAAACAGATACAGATTGATTTTTCAAAGATTGGTTTAAAAGAAAATTCTTTTTATATGGTGTTTGAGTACTGGGACGGAAGATTTCTTGGAACCCATAGTAATAGTATAAGCCTTTTATTAGAACCGCATTGTTCTAAAATTCTCAGTATAAGGCCATCCCTTGATGTTCCTCAATTTATTGGAACAACAAGACATATCCTGCAAGGCTTTGTTGATGTTGAGGCGATAGAGACAAAAGAAGATTCTATTAGTATAAAACTTACAGGTGAGGCAGATATAGAGGGGAAGATATATGTTTTTGTTCCCTCCTGTTATGTTATAAAAAATTCTCAACCCTTTGGCGGACAGACAGATAATGTAGAAATTAACCCTGTAGAAAATGGGAATATTGTGTGCTGGAAATTACCTCAAGAGGTTAAAGAGATAAGATTGGAATTTGAAAAGGTGAAAAACACAGGTAAGACAGAATCAACTATTTAGGAAAAAGTATCCCCGTTGCACCTGTCTTAACACGAATATAATCATGGGATGGAAAATTCAAAAATCCCCAAGACAAGCCTGATCAGATGTAAAGAAGATAGCAGGCTCGGCCTGACGGGGGGTATTTACAGACACTTCTTTACAAGAGGGGAATTACTTGTAGCCATATGCAGAAAATTTCTGGTGCGACTCAGCTGAGGAATACCAAAAAGGCAATTTGTCAAATAAACTACTCACTTAAAGATAAAGAACTTCGCTCTCAAATATGGAATAAATTATAAAATACTTTTAGATAATAAGGGAGAGGTGTTCAGGCTTTATAATATTATTGGTGTGCCTGGTGTGGTAATATTAGATAGAGAAGGCTTTATTCAATTTATAGGGTCTGAATTACCTAAAGATTACAAAGAAATTTTTAAAAAATTATCAATGTAGCATAAAAAACATTCCTTGAAAATTCTCCCTGCTTTCTATATGAGGCGGGCGTGCCCGCACCACACCCGCTCCGAAGCGGGTTGTTTCTCAAGCGCTGTTCGCGAGAGGCTCGGCATGCTGCGCTTGCCGAGTTTTTTATTTGTTGGTTGCGGCATAGCGGACGAGCCCGTATAAAAACTTTTATTTCTTGAGTGTCAACAGAACTTGAAGCGAGGACGCTACGGCTGCCGCCGCCAAGCCGAGCCGAATACGCCTGGCATTGTCACGAAGCGAGCGACCAAGCAAGCCGAGCGACAGCGAGGCGAACAGTGCAAGCGAGATACGGAAGCGCCCCAAGGGCGCGGGGCATTATTTCATTGACGGGGAATTATTATTGTAGTAATCTTTAAGTGAGTAGTTTATTTGACAAATTGCCTTTTGGGGTCAACCCTACACTATGGTGCCGGGAGGGGGAACTTGAACCATCGCTATCGCTCTTTAAGGGAAAACCAAGTTTTTCCCTTAATGTTCCTTTTCCTATTTTGAAGGGGGGAAAAATACTTTTTCCCCCACCCCCTTTTTAGGGTTCAAGTCTTTGCCGTTTTACTTTATGATACAGTCTGCCATTTGCAATATGCTATTTTCCAAACTGGTGCCGGGAGGGGGACTTGAACCCCCACAGCTTTCGCCACAAGACCCTCATTCTTGCGTGTCTGCCAAATTCCACCATCCCGGCGCTCGGTAGGACATGCGACCACTGCTTTGGGACAAAAGAGGTATGAGTTTCAAAATGGGAAAATTATTTTATTATAAGATAATTTTTTTGTATAGATACAAATGTATTTGAACAAAGATTGAGTTTTGGTCCGCCG
This sequence comes from bacterium Unc6, assembly GCA_013626165.1. Classification (NCBI taxonomy): domain Bacteria; kingdom Pseudomonadati; phylum Candidatus Omnitrophota; genus Candidatus Velesiimonas; species Candidatus Velesiimonas alkalicola. Next base: position 16,703 of record NDHX01000010.1, on the reverse strand, counting down.
TTATAGATAAGGAATATAATCCTTTCCATATCCTCAAAATTTAGTGTTAATTGAAATTTTTCCTTAAAAATTATGCGGATTATTCTCCCTAATATTGCAGGGTTTATCTTCCTTAATTTTTTTAAGTCCATCCTTAGTGTTGGTATTTTAACCCCTTGGGGTGAAATTCTTCTAAGGAGTTTTTTTGCAACTGTATCAATAAAATTATTTTCATTTCTTGCAATGCAAGATAAATAAAAGATATTTTTTTTTATATCTGTTTTAACCTGTTTTTCTATAAATGGTAGAATTATATTTCTGACCTTGTTTCTTAAAAAATTACTTTCTAAATTTGTTTTATCAATCCTGTATTCATACTTGTTTGAGGTAAGAAAATCTATTACCTGTTTTCTTTTTATTTCAATTAAAGGTCTTACAATCCTGATGCCGGATTCCTGTCTTACAGGAGGTATTCCTGCAAGCCCAGAAATACCTGTTCCTCTTATTAGCCGTAAGAACACAGTTTCTACCTGGTCATCAAATGTATGTCCTGTTGCTACAGTATTACAGTTTTGTTTTTTTGCAGTTTTTAAAAAGAAATTGTATCTTTTTTCTCTTAATGTATCCTCGGAATATTTTAATGTCTTTGTTTTATTTTTTCTGACTAAACAATTTATATTATATAATCTACATATATTTTTTACAAATACTTCATCTTTTTCAGACTCTTTCCCTCTTAATTTATGGTTGTAGTGGCAGGTTTTTATTTTGTATCCCAAATCTTTCAAGATGTAAAACATAGCAACAGAATCAGGACCTCCTGATACACAAACAAGAACATTATCTTTATCTTTTATCATTCTGTATTTCAGGATGGTTTTTTTTACATTTTCAAAGAAGGATTTATTTAAGTTTTGCATTTATCTTGAATGAAGTGGCGGCGAGCCGACTCGAACGGCCGACATAGCGGGTATGAGCCGCCTGCTCTACCACCTGAGCTACGCCGCCATAATACAGGGTAAAGTCTGTGAGCATAACCAGTTTTGTTCTGACGTTGTTTTAAGTAAGCGGCTTTGCGACACTCTCAAAATGTCTTTTTATCTCGTAACAGAATATTGCACAGGCCACGGCAACATTAAAAGAAAGAGAAGTCTGCATCGGAAGAGTTAGTCTTAAATCTATTTCTTTAAATAAACCTTTGTGTATTCCCTTACCCTCTGAACCTACTACCAAACATACAGGGAACGGTATCTTTGTATCATACAGATTTCTTCCGTTTTCAACAACACCTCCTGCAATCCAGTAACCCATATCCTTCGCCTTTTTTAAGGACTGTGAAAGATTTGTTACCCTGGATATTGGAACATAATTTTCGCCGCCTGATGCTATATTTAATACAGTTTCATTTATATTACAGGCTCTATGTTTTGGTATAACAAGACCAAATCCCCCAAACCCTGCACAGGTTCTTATAATGCTCCCAAGGTTATTCGGATCGGTAATTCCATCCAAGAAAATAATAGAGAGATTTTTACTTAAAATGTCCTCAAAATCCGTGTACTTGAATTCGTCTGCAACCGCAATAACACCTTGAAAACGTTCTGTTTTTTTTATACTTAAAAGATGCTCTTTTTCTACATATAAAACCTGAATCTTATTATATTTTATCAAATCTAAAATTTCTGTGTTATGAAGGTTTTTGCATAAGAATATTTTTCTTATACTTTCAGGATTTTTCTTTAATCTTTCAAGAATAGAATTTTTGCCAAACAAATACATCTTTTTTCTTGTCTCGCCTTGTCCGCCCGTGGCAAGATTTCGCTCTATGAGATGGCTCGCCAGTGTTTGTCGTCTGTCAATTAGTTGCCTTGTGTTTTTTCTTCTTCAACCCAGAATTCAACATCTATGGGCCTGTCTTTTGACTTCTTCTGTTTAAAAGAATAAAAATTTATCTTAAATTTATCGTTTGATTTAATTAAGATATTCAAAAGGAAACTTATAAAACTATAACATATTGAACCTAAAAATGCACTTAAAAGGTTTGCGATTGTAAAGCCGGGAACGAACTCTGATACAAGCCAGAACATAACGGTATTTATAAAAAATAAAAAAAGACCGAATGTCCAAAGTGTCAATGGAATGGTTATACCGATAATGAGAGGCTTTAAAAATGTATTTATAAATCCGAATACAATTGCAGCAATAATTGTAGATTTCCAATTTTCAGATTTTATACCAGGAACAATGTATATAACTGCACTGAATGAAACTATATGTATAAGAAGTTTTAAGATATAGCTCATATCAATATTGAAGATCTACCAACACTATCTTCTGCAAGTAGAAGATTTGGATTTACAAGTTTTTTCACACCAGTCATTGTTGTAAACATTATATTGCATAAAGGAAGAACACATTTTTTTAAGAAAATTTTTTACCTGTTTTATTGTGTTATTATTTATTGCATTTTTTAACTCAGCAACATTCGAGATATCTTTCCCCGTTTTATTTACCATAGGCCCTTAACTTTGCAATAAGTTCCTTTCCCTGCCTTGTGGGTTCTGCTTTTGATTCTATAAGTATTTCTTTTGCGGACAAAGGTTTTTTATAAAGAAATTCATTTGCATTTTTGTTTTCCGTAATCACACACCCTTCTAACTTTAATCCTACGAAAAGCCCCCTTGCCCTTGAATATGCAAGTATGCCGCTCTTAAACTGTATATCGGTTCCGACTTGTGCATTTCTTCCCAGAGGTCCTGCTGTTGCTGCTGCTCCTGCACCGAGTATAACCTTTCCCCTTAAAAATCTGTCAAGACTTTCATTCCCCATAATAACAAGTATAATGTCCGTTGCCTTTCCTCCTATCTGCCAGCCAAAACTTCCTCCTACGATATTAAATACAGCAGGACTGCTCCACTTGTTTTCATTTTTTGCAAGTAGCACACCCTGTCCGAATTTCCCCCCTATAACAAATCCTCCGCTTACTGTTCCAGGAAATATTGCAATTGCCCTGCATTTTTCTATTAAATAAATAGGGATTGCATTATCAGGCATATTATTCATATCATCAAGAACATCTACTGATTTTTTAATAAGATTTTCCCATCTTTCTTTGCCTCCTGCATACACAAGATCCGCCCACAGTGCAAGTGCCAATAATAGAATAACAAGTTTTTTCATTTTACCCTCCTGTATTCATTGTTTAATGTTTCTATAAAGACATCTGTTATCTCGGCGTCAAATTGTGTTCCCTTACATCCTTTTAGTTCTTCTATCGCCGATTCTTTTGATATTGCGGGTTTATATACCCTGCCTGATATCATTGCATCATAGGCATCTGCAATGGATAGTATTCTTGCCTCAATCAATATTTTAGTTCCTTTAACACCGGTAGGATATCCTTGACCATTAAACCATTCATGATGATGCCTTATTATTTTTCTTACATTTGACAGGAAAGGAATGTCTTTTAGTATTCTTTCGGATTCTATTACATGCTTTTTAACGCAAGCATATTCTTCGTCTGTAAGTTTAAGAGGAAAAGGTTTGTTTAATATTGCATCCGGGATGGCAACCTTTCCTATATCATGTAAAAGCCCTGCAAATTGTAGGTCTGCCACTTTTTCTTTGCTAAGTTTCAGCCGTGCGGCCATTTCAATAGAATAGGTTACTACACTATCTGAATGTCCTTTTACATATTTATCCCTTGCTTCAATTATGGAGCATAATGTTTTTATAGTGCCCAAGTATCCTGACTTTGCCTCTGTATAAAAATGTGTTTTTTCAATTGCAATGAGCACAAGATTTACATATGTAATAATACCCTCAAGGTCATTTTCTGTAAATTCTGAGCCGTCATATTTGTTTGTGAAATTAAGAACTCCGATGGTGGGCCTTGATTTAAGTGAGATATTTAATGCATAAGATGTCTTGTATCTGATATTTAACGGCACCACAATAAAAGAACCAGGTTTATTAAGTATTTCAAATCTTTTGCTTGCGGATGCTTTTTCTATTGATTTTACAAGTACAGGCTTTCCTGTTTTCCATACATATCCGGATACACCTTCTCCAGGTTTTCTTATCTGTCCAATAACCTTTGGGTTTATACTTTCTTTTACAATAAGTGCGTAGTGTTTATCTATTTCTTCTGCAAGCATAAGAGATACATCTTTGCAGTGCAGCAGTTCTGCTCCTTTCTTGACAACCAACTTATATATGGCTTCCATATCATCTGTACTGCTTATCTCTCTGGCAATCTCAGTTATATGGAGTAGTTCTTTGTTTTTCTTTTCCCACTGTAAGGCCATTCCGCAGTAATGCGCAAGAGTTTGTGCAGTATTTAAATCCTTTTTTGTCCAATGCTTGCCCTGCTTCTTATCATTTATATTAAGAACAGCAACGGTCCTACCTTTTTCTATTATGGGAATTAGAATTGAACTTTGATGTTTTTTTAAATCTGTTTTTTTAACTATTGTCGGATATTTTTTAAAGACTTCATCTATATTGTTTATAAGAATCGGCTTTTGTGTTTTTGCCACAACACCGGCGAGCCTTTTACATATGGGTATACTGCTAATAGTATGCCGAGGTATATTGTGTGCTGGGTCCATTGAACAGGAAACCCTTACCTTAAGACATCCGGTTTTGTCGTCCATTATCATAAGAAAACCTCTTTGAGCACCAAGGCCATCAAGAGTCCTTCTTATTGTTTCTGTTATTTGTTCTGTTTTGGTCTGAATAGAATTTCTCATAAGCAGAAAATATTCTACTGAAAAAATAATTCATAGTCAAGTTATTTTTTAAAAGGACCTGATTTGTTTTCTTGCATTTCTTCAGACTATAAAGTAGAATTATAGTATGCAGTATGAAGAGATTTTAAGAACATTTGAGCAATATGTGATGGGAACATATGCAAGGCACCTTGCTGTTTTTGTAAGAGGACGCGGATGCGAACTTATTGATTTAAAAGGTAATAAATACCTTGATTTTTTCCCCGGTTGGGCCGTAAGCGGTATTGGACACTGCCATCCGATGGTTGTTTCTGCTGTAAAAGATCAGGTAAGAAAAATTATACACATTTCCAATAACTATTACTCTGTCCAACAGGGAAAACTTGCAAAAAAAATAATAGAAAAAAGTTTTCCAGGAAGGGTATTTTTTTGTAACAGTGGTGCAGAGGCAAATGAGGGGGCAATAAAAATTTCAAGAGCATTTGGCAATCCAGACAGGTATCAGATAATTTCAATGCAGAACTCTTTTCATGGAAGGACACTTGCAACACTTACAATGACGGGACAGGAAAAATATAAAAAATGTTTTGAACCCCTGCCCGAAGGATTTAAAACTGTTCCGTTCAATGATATTTTTGCAGTCCAAAATGCCATAACGGATAAAACAGTGGGAATAATAGTTGAACCCATACAGGGTGAGGGCGGAATAAATGTTGCACAGAAAGAATACCTGAACCAGATAAGACAGATATGCGATAAAAAGAATATACTTCTTATATTTGATGAGGTTCAGACCGGCATGGGAAGAACCGGAAAAATGTTTGCATATCAACACTACGAAATAAAGCCGGATATAATGACACTTGCAAAAACACTTGGCGGAGGACTTCCAATAGGTGCGGTTGTTGCATCAAAAAAGGTATGTGATGTTTTAAGTCCCGGGATGCATGCCTCAACCTTTGGAGGTAGTCCTCTGGTATGTGCGGCTTCTCTTGCTGTATTTAAGGCAATAGAGAAAGAACACCTTCTTTCAAATGTTTTAAAAATGTCAGAGTATATCTTTGAAAAGGTTGGCCTGTTAAAGATAAAACATCAAATAATAAAAGAAGTCAGGGGTATTGGCTTAATAATTGGAATTGAACTTAAATGTCAGGGTAAAACAATTGTTGAAAAGTGTTTTGAAAAAAAACTTCTTATAAATTGCACGCAAGGAAATGTTCTTCGTCTTATGCCTGCGCTTGTTGTAACCAAAAAACAGATTGATCAAGGAATTGGGATTCTTGATGAGGTTTTTTCCAGCATATAGGGACTGTGAGCACTCACCACACAAGGTTGCGCACCAGATCCTGAGTGGGTCACACAGCAGACTCTTCAAAAGAGTCTTGCTTTTTATATTTTATCTTGTTCTTTTTCAGGGTTTTTTATATTCTGAATATAAACAGCTTACTATTTTGCATACAAATGATATACACGGCCATATACTGCCGATGAAGGATATAAAAACAGGAGAATATTCAGGTGGGCTTGCGGCAATATACGGATATATAAAAAATGTAGAAAAACAACTCAGGGGTATACCACTTTTGGTCTTTGACAGCGGGGACTTTCTTGAAGGAAGCCCAGAGGATAAGAAAACAAAAGGAGAGACAATGATAAGGCTTTTAAGCAGTGCCGGTTATGATGCAGTGGCAATCGGTAATCATGATTTTGCATATTCAGAACGCAGGCTTTCATTTTTAGAGAGAATTGCAAGTTTTCCATTTCTTTCCTGTAATATATTTTTACGAAGGTTTGAAGTGCAACCTGATTATATTAAGCCTTATAAAGACTTTGATGTCCGGGGTCTGAGGATAAGGGTTGTCGGTATTTCTCATCCTGGAACTGCATTTATGAATGACCCTGCAAATGTTAAAGGTATAAAGTTTGTCAATCCGGAACCGATATTAAAAGATATTCTTAAGGAAAAGGGAAAACAGTTTGATATCTGTATTGTACTTTCGCATTTAGGTTCCAAAGGTGATATAGCCCTTGCAAATAGATTTGATAATATAGATGTTATATTAGGAGGACATGACCACAAAATTTTTGAAGAGCCGTTAAAGGTAGGCCGTCTTCCCACACTTATATGTCAGGCAGGAGCATATGGACAAAGAATAGGAAGGCTTGATATACAGATTGACACGGACCTAAACAGAATCATTAGTTATAAGTATAGTCTTGTTGAACTTAAACCAGAATTATATCCTCCAGATAAAGATATTTTGTCAGAGGCCGAATCTTTCAGGGCAAAAAATTATGATACTGTTATAGGAAAATCTGATGTTCACTTGTGGAGAAAGCGTGGAGTAGAACATCCCGCTGGTAATTTTGTTGCAGATGCCATAAGACAAATATCCGGTTCAGATATATCAATTATCTCAAGCAGCACAGTAAGGTATGGACTGCCGAGTGGTGAGATTACTTTAAGGGATATGTTCTACATATTCCCGTTTGAAGATAGTATAGTATCTGTCCAGATGGATGAGGACAGATTAAAACAGATTTTGGAAAAATCTCTTGATAGGGCAGATATATCGCTCCTGATAAGCGGAATAAGTGTAAGATGGGATATTTCTAAAAAGCGGGGCCATAGAGTCCTAAATATTTCTTTGCCCGAATTGCCTGAGGGAAAGGACCTATACAGGGTTGCGCTTAGCAATTTTTTCTACCGTCGTTTATACCGTCGTTCTAAGCCACCGCCTGAGGTTCTTATAAGGGATGCGATTGTTGAATATGTTAGAGTGGTTATTGATCATCTATACCGTCGTTTTAAATTTTCACATCGTCAGTTTTTCATTTCAATGACTGCAAATATCGTTGCAGATCATTTATACCGTCGTTCTAAGCCACCACCTGAGATTCTTATAAGGGATGCAATTGTTGAATATGTTAAAGGAGTTGGTAAGATTCAATCTGTCCAAACAGGAAGATGGGATATTGTTATTAGTAAAGTGAACATAAACAATGCAAGTATTAAAAAGTTGATGGGTCTACCCGGTATTGGCAAAACACTTGCAGGCAGAATAATTGAATACAGAGAGAAACAGGGAAAATTTAACCGTATAGAAGATATAACCAATGTTAAAGGTATAGGAAAGATTAGATTTGAAAAGATACAATCACAGATAACTGTTCAGTAGGCACAAAAAAAGGGGGTAGGGTTGAAAAAAGACTTTTTAAGTTTGAAGGATATGGATAAGGAAAATATAGAGAAAATTTTTGTAATTGCAGAAAAACTTAAAACAAACAGGTTTATGTACAAGAATATTCTTGAAGATAAATCGGTGGTTCTTATATTTCAAAAACCATCTACAAGAACCCGTATTTCATTTGCTATCGGTATAAAAGAACTTGGAGGATTTCCTGTCTATCTTGGTCCTGAAGAAGTGGGTATAGGGCAAAGAGAGGAGGTAAAAGACATTGCGAGGGTCGTTTCAAGATACGCACACTGTATTGTAGCGAGGGTTTTTTCTCATAATGATATTGAACAGATGGCTGAATATTCAAGTGTTCCTGTTGTAAATGCACTAAGCGACAGGGAACATCCCTGTCAGGCACTCGGGGATATATTTACTATGTTAAGGTTAAGAAGAAAGTTAAAAGGGCTTAGTTTAGGATGGATAGGAGACGGAAATAATGTTCTTCATTCTCTTCTTTATGGCTGTGCATATATGGGTATAAATATAGTATGCGCCACCCCTTGTGGGTATGAACCGATGAGTGATATTGTGAAAGATGTTAAAAAGATTGCCACCAAACATAAGTCAAGGATTGTCCTTACAAATAACCCAAAAGAAGCTGCACTGATGTCAGACTTTTTATATACTGATGTATGGACAAGTATGGGAATGGAAAAACAGGTTGAGGCAAGAAAAAAAGCATTCAAGGATTTTCAAGTTAATGCACAAATCTTAAAACTTGCAAGACCAACCTGCAGGGTTATGCACTGTCTTCCAGCGCACAGAGAGGAAGAAATAACAGATTGGGTTATAGAGGGGCGTCAGTCTGTGGTGTTTGAACAGGCAGAAAATAGACTCCATGTCCAGAAGGCTATACTTGCCATATTGATGGCAAAGACCAGATAACCTGTCAAATAAAAAAGGAAAATTATGGAGAAGATTAAAAAAATTGTTCTTGCATATTCGGGTGGGCTTGATACATCTGTGATATTAAAGTGGTTAAAAGAGAAATATAATGCAGAAATTATAGCCTTTTGCGCCGATGTAGGGCAGGAAGAAGAATTAAAGGGGTTGAAAGAAAAGGCAATAAAAACAGGTGCAGACAGGTGTTATATATTAGACCTTGTTGAAGAGTTCGCAGGAGATTTTATATTTCCTATGATAAGAGCCGGTGCTATATATGAAAATCAGTATTATTTAGGAACATCTATTGCAAGGCCTTTGATTGCAAAAAAACAGATTGAAATTGCAAAAGCCGAAAAAGCAGATGCCGTAGCACATGGTGCTACAGGGAAAGGAAATGACCAGTGCAGATTTGAATTTACATATTATGCCTTAAAACCCGATATAAAGATTATCGCCCCCTGGAGAGAATGGGAATTCAGGGGAAGAAAAGACCTTATAGGATATGCCAAAACACATAACATTGCCGTTCCTGTAACGAAACAAAAACCATATTCAACGGATAGGAACCTTCTTCATATATCATATGAAAGCGGTATTCTTGAAGATCCCTGGAATGAGCCTCCTGAAGATATATTCATACTTTCAGTATCACCGCAAGATGCCCCTGATAGATTTGAACATATTACACTTGATTTTGAGGACGGCAATTGTATTGCCTTAAATAATAAAAAAATATCACCAGCAAACATAATAAAAAATTTAAACAAAATTGGTGGGAAAAATGGCATTGGTAGAACAGACACAATAGAAAATAGATTTGTGGGTATGAAAAGCAGAGGCGTATATGAAACCCCTGGTGGTGCAATACTTCATTTTGCACACAGGCAGATAGAAACCCTTACACAAGACAGGGAGATTATGCACTTGAAAGATAGCCTGATACCAAAGTACTCAGAACTTATATACTACGGGTTTTGGTTCAGTCCCGAAAGGATTGCTCTACAGTCCTTTATTGATTGCACACAAAAAAATGTGACTGGAACTGTTCGGCTAAAACTTTATAAAGGAAATATTATCTTAGCAGGAAGAAAATCAGTTTTTTCGTTATACAATCCCAGGATTGCTACTATGGAATCTGACAAGGGCGCATACAACCAAAAAGATGCAGAAGGATTTATAAACTTAAATGCAATAAGGCTAAAAGCATGGGCAAGGGTGAGAACAATAGCAGATAACCTGCCTGATGACGCCTGAGAGGTGGAGCCTTCAGAGGCGAAGTTTTTGTTGGGCCTGATCAAGGATTGGTGGCAAGAATTCAAACAATTCGGCAGAAGATTATCGATCGTGCATACTACCTTTCAATTCACGTGATATGTAGGTTTAAGAAGAATGCCGACGTCATTATTATCACAGTATACACGTTAACTTGAGGATCTATGATTTGCGAGTTTTGCGGTGGTGGCACCGAAAAAAAGAAGGTTAAACGCCAGCATTGGCTGCGTGGCCATCTTTATATCGTTGAGAACGTAGAGGCGGAAGTATGCATTGAATGCGGTGAGCGTTATTTTCATGCCACCATTCTTGATGCCATTGACCACTACCTGTCTACGGAGCATCACGTGAAAGATCGGCTTAGTGTCGAAGTAGTGAGCATGATTTAGCCTATCTGGTTCAACAAGGCATTGCACCGGAGTGTTTCTATCGTTGCGCCCGGTAAGCTAATTTGATATGTAGTAGGTAGGGGGAAAAATCTTAAAGATGTCAGACAAAAAAGCAGAAACAAGAGAAGGCTAAAATAGAGGAGGAAAAATGTTTGATAAGATAAAACAGGCAATGGAGATGCAAAAAAAAGCAAGAGAGATACAGAAAGAACTTGCAAGTTCAAGAACAGAAGCAGTCCGTCTTGATGGGAAGATAAAGGTTGTCATAAGCGCTGATTATAAGGTTCAAGATGTGACAATAGATCGATCTGTTCTTTCACAAGATAACAAGCACATTTTAGAGCAGGCAATAAAAGAATGTTTTCAAGAAGCCTTGAAAAAAGTACAGGATATAGCAATGGCAAAAATAAAAAAAATCACAGGCGACGTTGATATAGGTTCATTATTAAGGTAAAAATGATATATCCGGAAAGGAAAGAGTTCTTAAAACTTTCAAGACAGGGAAATCTTATACCTGTTTATAGAGAGATTGTTGCAGACCTTGAAACCCCTGTATCTGCATTCTTAAAAATTGACAGATCCCGGTTTAGTTATCTTCTTGAGTCTGTTGAGGGTGCAGAGAAGATTGCAAGATATTCGTTCATCGGAACACAACCCTCACTTATGGCATATTCTTATAAAGATACAGTTATATTTGAAAAAAGAGGCAAAAAAACGCAGGTTAAAACTGCCGACCCTTTGAAAACAATTATAAGTTTAATGTCTGTCTATAAGTTTGTTTCTTCTGGCACACTCCCTCGTTTTTGCGGCGGACTTGTAGGATATATAGGGTATGATATGGTAAGAACCTTTGAAAAATTACCAGAAAAAAATCAGGACACACTGAATCTGCCGGACTGTGTCTTTATGTTAACAGATACCATCCTTATATTTGACCATATAGACCACAAAATAAAGATAGTCTGCCTTGCATATACAGATAAAAACCCTGATGAGACCTATAATAATGCCATAAAAAAAATAGATATAATAATACAAAGATTAAGAAAACCCCTGTATCTTAAAACTACACATTCAATAAAAATTACAAATGCCAAAGTGAAGGCAAATTTTACAAAAAAGAGTTTTGAGAAACAGGTAAGAAAAGCAAAGGCTTATATAAATGCAGGAGATGCAATTCAGATTGTTCTTTCACAGAGGTTTGAGACGCCTGTCAAATGCCCGCCTTTTGATATTTACAGAGCGCTTCGTTCGGTTAATCCTTCTCCGTATATGTATTATATAAAAATGCCGCAGGTAAATATTGTTGGTGCTTCCCCTGAGGTTTTTGTAAGATGTGAAAACAAAATTGTAGAGGTAAGGCCCATTGCTGGAACAAGACCGCGCGGGCTGAGCGAGGCAAAAGATAAAAGACTTGAAAAAGAACTGCTGAATGACCCGAAAGAATGTGCCGAACATATTATGCTTGTTGATTTAGGGAGAAATGATATTGGAAGAATATGCAGGTATGGTTCGGTAAAAACACTTGAGTTTATGGTTATTGAAAAATATTCACATGTTATGCATATTGTAAGTGATTGTAAAGGGGAACTTTTAAAAGGCAAAACACTTATAGATGTGGTAAAGGCTACATTTCCCGCAGGGACTGTAAGTGGTGCTCCCAAAATAAGGGCAATGGAAATTATTGAAGAACTTGAAAATGTCCGACGCGGCCTTTATGCGGGTTGCATAGGTTATTTTAGTTTTTCGGGAAATCTTGATACCTGTATTGCAATAAGAACAGCAATAATAAAGAATAACAGGGCTTATGTGCAGGCAGGCGCCGGTATTGTTGCAGACTCTGTTCCTTCAAAAGAATACTATGAAACAGTGAATAAGGCAGAGGCAATGTTAAAGGCAATAAAAATTGCAAACGAAGGGTTAGAATAATAATATGCTTATAATGATAGACAACTATGATTCATTTACATACAACCTTGTCCAGTATTTCGGTGAATTAGGACAAAAACTGAAGGTGTTTAGAAACGATGTGATAACCGTAAAAAATATTGCATTATTAAAGCCAGCCGGCATTGTAATATCTTCCGGTCCTTGCACCCCGAAACAGTCAGGAATTTCCTGTGATGCAATAAGAGAATTGGGCAAGAACATACCCATACTCGGTGTATGTTTGGGACATCAGTGTATAGGAGAGGTCTTTGGAGGAGAAGTTGTAAGAGCAAAAAAACCTGTGCATGGAAAAACATCAAAAATTTATCACGATGGAAAGGATTTATTTAAAAAAATAGAAAACCCATTTGAGGCAACAAGATACCATTCACTTATTGTAAAAAGAGAAACACTGCCTTCTGTTTTAACGATAACTGCATGGACAAAAGAAGGGGAAATAATGGGATTGAAACACAAGGAATTCCCGATATGGGGTGTCCAGTTTCATCCTGAGTCCATACTTACAAAGGTTGGGAAAAGTGTGTTAAAGAATTTTTTGAAATTAAACAAGTAAGGTATGAAATTTTATAATAAAAATATCAAAAGCGACACAAGTACCTGGCTTCTTCTTATAGTATTTGCTGCACTTGTGTTTGCGCTGTATCTTATTACAAAGTGGGGTGCGCTAAAAACCGACCCTCTTTCACAGGCTCTGGAGGGAAAAATTACGGGGCAGTATGCCGAAGAATACAATAAAGAAAGAATGAAGATGTTGCAGCCGACGGATAAAGAAAAGATAAAACAGGCAAAGGTAGGATTAAGGGACGGATATTTCTGGATAAAACTCGGAACAGATATGCAAAAAAAAGCACAGCAACATAAAAAAAGGGGAATAAAAAGTTCGTTCTGGGATAACTATTATAATGATATTGAAGACAGAGGCAAGAGGTATGAAAAAAAAGGCGGCAGATGGTGAAAAACGCCGAAAAAACTTTAAAAGAACTCAGATAAGAGATTGTTGAAAAACCCCAACAATCTCTGATTACGCAGATTAAAACTGATTACACAGATTAAACTCCGACGACAAAATCGGTGTAATCTTTCAAAAATCTGTGTAATCAATAAAACGCAAGTATTTAATGCGTTTTATATAAAAGGATTTATTATGATAAAAGAGGGCATACAAAAACTCGTAGAATTTGAAAACCTTACACAAGAGCAAGTATATCAGATATTTAATGAGATTATGAAAGCAGAAGCAACCCCTTCTCAGATTGCATCTTTTATAACAGCATTAAGAATGAAGGGCGAAACAGTTGATGAGATTACAGGGGCTGCGCTTTCTATGCGTTCGTGTTCATATAAGGTTCAGACACCTGTCAATGACATAATACTTGATACCTGCGGAACAGGAGGGGGAAAAACAAGCACATTTAACATATCTACTGCTGTTGCATTTGTTGCCGCAGGATGCGGTATATATGTTGCAAAACATGGCAACAGGGCAGTAACAAGCAGAAGCGGTAGTGCAGATGTGCTTGAGGCGCTTGGTGTGAACATACAGATGCCGATTGAAAGGTCAGCCGAATGTCTAAAAAAGGTTGGTATGTGTTTTATGTTTGCACCGCTTTATCATCCTGCTATGAAGTATGCGATGCCTCCCAGAAAAGAGATAGGAATAAGAACAATATTCAATGCGCTTGGTCCTCTTTCAAATCCTGCAAATGCGAATGCCCAGCTTTTAGGTGTTTATGAGCAGAAACTTACCCCCGTTATGGCGGGTGTTTTAAAAAATCTTAAATCCAAAAGAGCATATGTGGTATATGGAACAGATGATGGTGTTGATGAGGTTTCTATTACAGGAAGAACACAGATTTCCGAATTAAAAGAAAACTCTGTTAACACATATACCATAACACCTGAACAGATTGGAATTAAAAGGTGCGCTATAAAAGATATAGAAGGTGCAGATGCAAGAACCTGTGCAGAAATAATAAAAGCAATACTATCAGGTGAAAAAGGAGCCAAAACAGATGTCGTAATTGCAAACAGTATATTTGCAATCCTCTCTGCCGGGAAAGCACAAGACATAGAGGATGCAAAAAGACTCGCTCAGGAATCCATATCTTCGGGGAAGGCTTACGGGAAATTAAATAAACTTATAGAGTTCAGCAATATTTAGTTATACGCCATTGGTCGCTTGAAAAAGGAAGAAAAGTTTAATAAGATGTTATTGGGAAAATTAAATATTAAAATGAGGAAAAAACATGATTAAGAGCACTGAACCGAAAAAACAAACTACCATGTTTGGCACTCATGAGCTTCCATCTTACGAAGAGATAATGGATGCTTATGCTAAAGAATTTGCAAGCTATGTTGTCCCCAAGGGTGATACAATTTTTGGCTTTTGGATGCAGACCTTAGCCGATTTGGAATTTTTAGATTTGGAATTACAGGGTTTAACGGAAGAATATACTATTGACCCAGTAAATAGAGTGGTTACTTTCAAAGGCGATGATGATTTTATAAGATTAAGAATTGCCCATCTTGAAAAAGTAAAAGGAAAAACAACCCTTTATACCGAATTAGTGGATAAATTCGGCGATACTAATGCTTATGCGTTTCATAATCTTTATCCCTACAAAGGTAAATTTTATCCTCGGGTAGTGAGGACTTTAATCAATGTTTTCAAGTTAAAGCAGAATTCACTTCTCTTAGACCCTTTCAATGGCTCTGGAACTGCTACACACGAGGCTTCTCTTATGGGAATTAAAAGTGTAGGCATAGATGTTACTCCGATGGGAATCGTTTTATCTGAGTTGAAAAATGATTTACTTTTTATTGATGAACAGAAATTGAATTTTGTACCAGAGGAACTACAAGATATTTTACAGGCAATAGAAAATAGAAGATGGGAACATTCCGACCCTTTAATTCATAAGTTAATGTTGGCAGTATATTTTGATACGGTTGACGCCTTTGTAAGGACTTCGAGATATAACAGGAAAGGGAAGGTAGGTCTCTTTATTGAAAAATTGAATTACCTAAGAGACTGCTATAAAAAGACTATGGAGATTAAAGAGAAATACGGACTTAAATTTAAATCCGCCAAAATCATAGAAGGGGATATACTTGAACTTAAAAACATCGGTGAAATGGAAGAAAAGTTTGATGCTTGCATTACAAGTCCGCCTTATTATTTTTCTATAGATTATGTGGGGAAAGATAAGATTGCTTATGATTATTTAGGTGCGGATATGAAAAAGATTGAATCAAAATATTTGGGAATGAAAAATAGTGGATACCCTAAAAATAATTATAACGGATTGCCTCCAAGGGTTGCTATGTATTATGAGGACTTAAAAGAATCCATAAAAAATATCTTTTGGGCATTAAAACCCGGTGGTAAATTGGCAATCATAATTGGAGATAGTACCGTTAATGGCAAAAAAATCCCGACAACTGTGACAACTAAAAAGTTTTGTGAAGAAGCGGGTTTTAAATTTGAAAAGTTAATATTCAATCCTCTCTTGGGTGCTCGCAATAGGGCAATAAGAGGAGAAAGTGTAATAATTTGTGAAAAGGGGAAATAAATATGATTACAAAAAGAAATCTTCTTTGTGTCAAGGTGAAAGAAAAATTAGACCTTGGCCGGATATTACTTTATGAACCATATAAAAATATACTGGTAAACTTTAAGGAGTTATGTATTGATGTTAATGCTAAGGATTTTGACCCTGTAGCTAAAGTTTACGATGGGCTATTGAGTGTCCCTTCTGAAATTAGAGAATATTATGAGGCTTTATTAGGTGTTACTTCGTATTATCATCACAGCCAAGGAGGTAGGGGGAAGTATATTGAAAAGAAAATAGCCTCGTCTTTTGAAACTTGCTCTCTTGACATAGAACTTAGTAAATTTCCATTTTGGTTGGAATATCCATCTCTTCATAAAAAGAAAGGAATCTTTACTCAACAAGGTCTGTCATCAGAGGAAAAGAAAATTTTAAGAACAATTGAATGGGATTGGTTGGGTAATAGGGATGTAAGTACTGATGTAGGAAGCATTATACAAGATGAAAAAACGATGGTGTTGGTTGAACTTAAAAATAGAGTAGATACTGGGGGAACGGCTGGAAGGCGAGAAATCTGGACTTCTGAAAAGTTTGGAATTTTTGTAGAGTATTTTAAGTCCAATAAAAAATTGTTTAGAAAAAGTCACAAAGAATTTTCTTTGGCAGAATTGCTTGAGAGTTTTGGTATTGAAAACTTTGAAATAT